>CAZGCX010000055.1:1394-12686 GCA_964524585.1 uncultured Anaerolineaceae bacterium | reverse complement strand
AGTGTGCGGTGCTCGGCTTGAAGTGCCTTGGCGTCAGGCAGCCAGCGTTGGTAGGTGCGTCTGGTAGGCAGCCCTTTAACCTTCTCCAGCCGGCCCGCGAGCTTTTCTTTGAGCTCGTTCGGCATGGCATAGAGCGCCATCAATACTTCCAACGCATTTCGTGCCACGCCCTCCCACGCTGGGTCGGTTCCCCAAAGGCCGTTGTTCAGCCAATCTCGCAAATAGGACCGCTCGTCGCTCTCCCAGGTCTGCCTCAGCTGCAATGCTTCTGCCAGAGTCAGTCCGATGTCCGGCTCGGTCTCGCCCATTCGTTTGGAATCTTCGTTCAGGCGCTTCCATCCGGTTCGCAAGTCGTCGAATAATGCCAGGTGCCCGGCGGTGAGCGGCGCCTCATCCGATTTTTGGGCACGGCCGAGCATCAGCCCTTTCAAACGCTCCACCGCCGCCATCCGCACCGCCAGCCACATCTCCTGATCGGAGCTCAACAGATCGACCCGACCGATCTCCTTCAAGTACAGCCGGACCGGATCATCGCTGGTCTCGGGCGGCATGCTGAGTGGACCGGTCTCTGGCAGTTCGGCCAGCACCTGCTCCGCCTCTTCCTTGCTCTTCTTTTCATTGAAATCCGGTTCGATGTCGACTGACTCGTCTTCGACCAGGTCGGGCGACTCCAGATCTTCGTCGTTCGAGCGCTTTGCTTTTGCCATCTGCTAAACCCCTCCAGATAGTCCTCTACGACCGGCCAGCGCCGCATCGATACGACGCTTCTGTGCACTGAGCTGCTGAGCCTGCTCGGCCAGATTTCGGATCAATTCTCCAGGTTCGTCGCTCTCCTGAACGGTCTGTTGTTGGTAACTGAGCTGTTCAAGCATCCCAATCACCCTGCGCATTCGCAGTCGCAAGAAGTCTGCCGAAACCGCCTCTTTGTGACGATTCAAATCGACTTCTCCCGCTCGATCGACGAAGGCTTCAGCCTGCTCCAAGGTGGTCCCATCCAGCATTTCCTTCCAGCTCTGCTGCGGCTCCTTCTCCACCTGGGCGAGCGACGACCGAACCGCCTGGAACATCATCTGTGTCTCGGTGCCAACGAAGTCCTGGGCGGAGAGCTCGTCTAGCTGAAGCGAGTGCAATTCCCGGTCCACCCAATAGGTAAGCTCTGGATCCCGCAGCAGCAGCCCCAGGCAGAAGGCTTCGGTCGCGGAGCTTCGCCGCTGTACGAATTGTTGTACCGCCTGGTCGCCGTCGCGACGAGTCGACGCCGCATGCAGCCCAATCAGGGCTCGTTCATCGACCTTCAAACGGCGGGCCAGGTTCTGTCGGTAGGCCTCACGCTCCACCGCATCGGCCACGTCTTCGATCAGCGGCAGCACCTGACGCGCGATCTGACCCTTGACCTTGGCATCGTCCAGGTCCTGATCGGCGGTCAACACCTCCAGCACATAGTCCACCACTGGTTTGGCTTGTCGCAACAGGGCGGGCCAAGCCTGGGGGTCTTCGGCCACGACCTCGTCCGGGTCCTTGCCGTCTGGCAGGGCCACAATCCGAATATCAGCATCGAGGCGCCCCTCATGTCGGACCAGGCCGCGAGCGTCGAAAATCGGGTCCGGCTCGCGGTCGAGTGCATCGCGAGCGACCGTCAGGCCGCGCAAAGTGGCCCGGTCGCCAGCCGCATCCGCGTCCAGTGCCAATACGATGTTGCGGGAGAACCGCTTCAAGGTGCGCAACTGCTGGGCAGTAAGCGCGGTGCCCATCGGGGATACCGCGTTGGCGTAGCCCGCCTGATGCAAAGCGATCACGTCCATATAGCCCTCGACGACCACTGCCTGCTCGGCCGACCGGATTGCCCGGCCCGCTGCGTCCAGCCCGTACAGCGTGGCACCTTTGTCGAAAAGCGGGGTCTGCGGCGAATTAACAAACTTGGGTTGGTCGTTGGGGTCGAACACCCGGGCCCCGAAACCAACCATGCGGCCACGCTGGTCGCGAATTGGGATCATGATCCGGTTCCGAAACCGGTCATAGGTCCCCCCGCTGTCCCGCTGAACCACGAGCCCGGCCTGCTCCAGCTGTTCCAGTGGATATCCCTTTTCCAACAAAAAGGATTGCAGCGAGTCCCAGGCTTTGGGCGCGTAGCCAATCCCGAAGGACTCCAACGTCTCGGGCAGCAGCCCACGACCGGCCAGGTACTCCATCACATGGTCATTCTCCAGCAGATGGCTCCGATAGTAGGTCACCGAGCGTTCCAGCAGCTCGCGCAAGGTTTCCTGCGCCTGGTCAGCGGCTTCTTGCTCAGGTGTGCGGGGGCGCAGCTCCACTCCCGCTCGTTCTGCCAGGTATTGCAGGGACTGCGGGAAATCCCAGCCCTACTTCTTCATGATGAAGCGATATACGTCGCCACCCTCGTTGCAGGCACCGAAACAGCGCCAGGTTCCGGTTTCCGGGAAGACGACGAAGGCTGGCGTCCGGGTGTTGGCATGGAACGGGCAGAATCCGGTGTAGTTCTTGCCCGACTTCTTCAATTGAACCGTCTGGCCGATGATCTCAACGATATCGGTACGGTCCTTGACCTCTTCGATGACGCTCATGCCGGTGGTTTCACTGATTTAGACAGACCCGATTCCGGGGAAAGTGGACGGCCATTATAGAGTGCCCCAAACCCCGCAGCAATAAGAACACTCGATTCCGACGTAAGAAGTTCATCCTATGCTTGGGACTCGAATCAACCCCGGCCGGCAGCCGAAGATGCACCGATGGTTGCGCGTTCGGCTGTCCCCCGCCACTTGCGCGGAATGAACTAGAAACCTTCCAACCTGGCGAGGTCTGCGACGCCTTCGGCCAGCCGCACGACCTGCTGCAGCAGCGCCAGCCGGTTCTCTCGCAGACGCTGGTCGTCGGCCATGACCAGCACTTTTTCAAAGAACTCGTTGATCAGGGGGACCAGCGGTCGAAAGCGCGCGACGAAGTCATCCACCGTTCCGGCGCGTTGATCGCTGGCGTTCGCTTGCATGACTGCCGAATGCAGATCGCGGGCCGACTCTTCACTCAAATCCTGCTCGTGGAGCTGATATTGCTGCCTCAGATCACGCGTGATTCGCGCCGAGCGTGCGTATGCGTTCAGCAGATCGGTCCACTCTTCATCCCGGATCCAGTGGTCCAGCTGTTTGACGCTCTCAGCCGCCCGGGCTGGATTGTGACCCTGTTCGGCCAGTACTGCCTGCACTACGTCATGGGCCCAACCCTGCTCCAGCAGCAGGCCTTCCAACCGCTTTTCGATGAAGGCCAAGCAGCGTTCTAAGGACTCAGGTGCCTCTCCTCCGTGGCCGAATTTGTCCAACGCCAAGAGCACCGCATTCGTGGCACTCTGACCACTTAGCGCTTGCGCCGCCCAGCCCAGCGCGACCCGCAAGTCCAATTCCTGGTTGCGCTCGATCAGGAGCTGCACCAGCCCGATGGCCGCCCGCCGAAGGCCATAGGGATCTCGGGTGCCGGTCGGCTGTGCGCCGACCGCGAATAGGCCCATGAGCGTGTCCAGCCGGTCCGCCACGGCCAGCACCAGGCCGGGCTCGCTTTGCGGCAGCTCGTCGTCCGCACTGCGCGGGAGATAGTGCTCGTAGATCGCTTGCCCGACCGCCGCCGGCTCGCCGGATTGCACGGCGTAGTAACGGCCCATCGCACCCTGCAGCGAGGTCATATCCACCACCATCTGGGTGGCAAGATCGGCCTTGCAGAGAACCGCTGCACGGGCAACCGTAACAAGCGCTTCACCGTCCAGTCCAAAGACGGGAGCCAGGTCCTGCGCCAGCCGCGCCATCCGCCGGGCTTTGTCGGCCACCGATCCGAGGTCGGCCTGGTAAGTCAGTGACTCCAGCTTCGGTAGGAAATTCTCCAGCGGCTGCTTGAGGTCGCGTGCGACGAAATAGGCCGCGTCCGCAAAGCGGGCCTTGATGACCTGTTCGTGTCCGTGAGTCGCGACTGCTCCGGTCACCGCATTGCTGATCGCAATGAAATACGGCGCCAGCTGCCCATCGATCTCCACCGGAAAGCTGCGCTGATGCACTTTCATCACCGAAATCAGGACCTCCGCCGGCAATTCCAGGTGGGTAGGGTCGAACTCGCCGCGCAACCCGGCCGGCATCTCGACCAGGTTGGTCACTTCCGCCATCAGCTCGGAGTCCGGACGTACTGTGCCTCCGACCGCCGCCGCCAGCTGCTCGACTTGCAGCGCAATTGCCTGGCGCCGGCGATCGGGATCGACCAGGATGCCTTGCTCTTCCAGCGCAGCGAAGTAGACGGCAGGATCGCTCACTGGGAAGTCGCCGCCATGCAGCTCGCGCAGTCCGCGGGTCTCGGCCCGGCTGACCAGCCCGCCATAGTTGAATTTCACCAGGTGCTCACCGTGCAGCGCTAACAACCATCGGATCGGCCGAGAAAACGTCACACCGTCCCCATCCCATCGCATGCTCTTGTCGAAACGCAGGCCACCCAGCAGTTCAACCAGTGCCGCCGGCAACACCTCTGCCGCCGGCCTCCCCTGCTCCCGGGCAATTGCGACCGCGTAGGCCCCGCCGTCAATCTGCACTTCTTGCAGCTCGTCCACCGCCACGCCGGCTGACTGGGCAAAACCCTCTGCGGCCCTGGTGGCAGCACCATCCTGGTCAAATGCCCGCTCCCAGGGTGGTCCTTTGACTTGCTGTTCAAGATCCGGCTGCCGGGCGGCGAGCTGTTCAACGTACACTACCAGGCGGCGCGGGGTCCCCATGACCCGGACTTCCCCATGCCCGAGGCGGAGCTTGTCCAGCATCGGCGACGCTGCCGTCCGCAGCTGTGCCAATGCGCCGGTCAGATCTCCGGCGGGCAGTTCCTCGGTCCCGACCTCCAGGAGGAAGTCGGCCGGACCCTCCGGCGGCGGACCACCCGCGAAAGCCGCATCCAATTCTGACTGTGACTGAGTTGCAAGGTCAGGACTCCCGGAGGTCGCGCCCAGCTGCACCGGCGCCAATTCCTGGCCGGCGCCGGCTCCGGGCTGCGGGCCCACCAGCGGCGCGCCCTCCTTGCCGGCGGCTGCCCCGGTCCCGATTGCCGTTTCTCGCTCCCCCAGATAGGCCTGCGCGATTTGCCGCGCCAGATCGCGCATGCTTCCAAAGTAGGAAGCCCGCTCGGTGACTCCGATCGCTCCCCGGGCGTCCAGCACATTGAATGCATGAGAGCACTTCAGCAAGTAGTCGTACGCCGGGCGGGTCAGGCCAGCCTCTAGCGAGCGCCGGGACTCGGCCTCGTAGTCCTGATACATTCGCAGCAACCGCTCGACATCGGCGGTCTCGAAGTAGTAGGCGCTGTGTTGGCGCTCGGCCATCAGATTCAGATCGCCGTAGCTATGGGTGGCGTTCCATTGCACGTTGGCGAAGTGCTCGACCCCCTGCATCGCCATCAGGATGCGCTCCAGGCCGTAGGTCAGCTCGACTGAGACCGGATCCAACCGCTGGCCACCAGCCTGCTGGAAATAGGTGAACTGGGTGATCTCCAGCCCGTCTAGCCAGACTTCCCAGCCCAGTCCCCAAGCACCCAGCGCCGGCTGCTGCCAGTTGTCCTCCACGAAGCGGACGTCATGGCGGCTGAGGTCAATGCCGATCTGCTCCAACGACTGCAAGTACATTTCCTGGGGGTTGCCTGGATCCGGCTTCAAGATCACCTGGTACTGGTAGAACAAGCCCATGCGGTTGGGATTCTCGCCGTATCGCGCGTCGTCCGGACGGACCGACGGTTCGACATAGGCCACCCGCCACGGTTCCGGTCCGAGCACGCGCAGAAAGGTGGCAGGGTTCATCGTGCCGGCGCCCACCTGGGCATAGTACGGGTGCCAGATCACGCATCCCAGGTCTGCCCAATACGCGTCCAGAGCAGTTACCGCGTCTTGGAATGTGGGGCTTGGCTTATCGCTCACGGCTTCCTGGCACGGGCGGGAGCGCGCTAACTTGAGCGGAGAGTCTGAAGGGAATGGTCAGCGCCGAGACGCCTGACCTGTCTGACGAAGGCGGGCGCCTTGAGCTCGCGCTCCAAGATATGGCTGAGGTAGCTTTCGATCGTAGTCTCCAGCTCGTGCGACACAGCAGGGGTCAGGTTGGGCCGGCTGGCTTCCTCATATGCATTGCGCTGGTAGTGCCGGAGCACTTTGAGTGCCGGCAAGGAGAGCGGCCGGGCTTCCGCCGCCAGTCCACAGGTCGGGCACAGAACGCCGCCCTGTGCCGCAGAGAAGTATTGATTCTCGGGCCGGATGGTCTGTCCGCAATTCACGCACCGGTACAGTTCGGGCCGGTAGCCGACCAGATCGAGCAACCGAATCTGATAGAAACGCAATGCATTCTCCGGGCGCGGATCTTGCTCGAGCCGCTCCAAGCTGTCGATCATCAGCAGATACAGGGCCTGCGTGTCGCCCTCTTCCACGCCGAACCGGTCCAGCAATTCGATGGCGTATGCCGCCTGCCCAAGCCGCATCAGATCGCTCCGCAAGCCGGAGTAGGACGCAATGGTTTCGGCTTGGGTGATGATGTCCAACTCGCGGCCCTTCGCCAGGAGCAGCCGGCTGCGGGCAAAAGGCTCCAGGTGGCCGGCTTTTTTGGATCCGGGGCGCCGGATCCCCTTGGCGATCGCGCGGATCTTGCCTTTATCAGGGGTGTAGAGCGTGAGCAAACGATCCGCCTCACCCAGGTCCTGACGGCGCAGGATCACCGCTTCGCTTCGATATAGACGGCTTCGGTCGGCCACGCGCGGCATTATACCAGCGGGCCCGCGAGCGAGCCTTCAGGCGCCGGGGCGCGGGCGAGGTGGGCCGAGAGCTCGACTGTGGAAACGAAGTGTGAGCGCGGAGGGCCAGCGAGACCGCTGCAACCGCGGTCGACTGATCAGTCGCTGTGCAGGTCGCCGGGGCCGAAAGAGTCTGGCAGCAGATCGCTCAGCGCCCGGTTTAGATGAAGGTTGCCCTGCGTGTCGGCGGTAACGACCTGCAGGTCCCGACCAAATTCGGAAAGCGCCTGACGGCAGGACCCGCAAGGGGCTCCGCCGTTCTCGGTCACAATGACGATGGCCTCGAATTCGCGCTCTCCGTGAGTCACAGCGTTGAACAGCGCCGCCCGTTCGGCACACATGGTGACCGGGTAGGCGGCGTTCTCCACGTTAGCCCCCGGGTAGATCTCCCCTGACTTGGCCAGCAGGGCGGCCCCGACCCGGTACTTGGAGTACGGTGCATAGGCCTGCTGGCGGGCCTCGCCGGCCCGCTGCTGCAACATTTGGAGAAGCTCCTCCGTCAACATCAGGCCGCTCGTGCGCACCGGCGTCTCACCTTCTCAGTCACTGTCAAGCTGGCCGTTGCTGGTGCGTCCGTCGGATTGGTCGCCCTCGCCCTCCGGCTCGGGCGTAAGCCGGCGGACACGCACCCTCCGGATCCGGCGCCGCACCACCTGATCCACGGTTAGCTCCAGTCCCCCGGACTCCAATTGATCGCCAGTTGATGGAACGCGGCCGAGCGCACTATAGATGAAGCCGCCCAGCGTTTCGCCAGCATGCTTCGGCAGATCGGCTCCAGCGATCTGGTTCACATCATCCAGATCGATTCCGCCGCTGAACATGAACTCGCCGTCCTCGCCCAGCGTGAAACTGGCCTCCTCACCGATGTCGTACTCGTCGCGTATCTCGCCGATGATCTCTTCCACAATGTCTTCGATCGTCACCAATCCAGCCGTGCCGCCATACTCGTCCACCACAACCGCCATATGTATTCGCTGAACTTGCATCTCTTCCAGCAAGTCGTCGACCGTCTTGGCCTCTGGAACAAAGTAAGCCTCACGCTTCAACCTGCTGATGGTTCCCTCCTGACTGCCCTCCCGCCAGGCGGCAAGCAGATCCTTGACGTATACCAGGCCCACCACGTCGTCGATGCTTTCGCGAAAGACCGGCGCCCTGGAAAACCCGGTCTTCAGCAGCACATCAGTGGCCTCCCGGATCGATGCCGTGTGTTCGAAGGCTAATACATCGATACGCGGAACCATAACCTCCCGCGCCAGGGTGTCGTCCAGCCTGAGGATCGAGTAGATCATGGCCTTCTCGTCTTGTTCAATCGAGCCGCCCTCTTGCCCGGCGTCCACCATGGTCATGATCTCTTGCTCAGTGACCATCGGGTATTGCGGGCCATTTGGCGAGCCAGTGACGCCTCCCACCATGCGCAGCAAAAGGCTTCCGATCGGGGCCAGCACCGCTACCACAATCGACACCCCGCCGCCCAGCGCGATCGCCCAGGGTTCGGCCCGACGCTGCGCCAGGCTCTCGGCCATCAGCTCTGCCAGCCCCATCAGCAGTCCCATGACCAACAGCGCCAACGCCAGCCCGGCGAGTTGCAGCGGGCCGATAGCAGTGAAGCTGGCAACCGCCAGCCCTACCGCCACCAGACGGACCAGGTTGAGCATCAGCCGCAGCGACACCAAATAGCGGGTGGACTCTGAGGCGATCTGGCCGGCCCGTTCGGCCCCGGGAACAAGGTCCTCGGCCAGCCGCTGCAGCTCCGCCGGCCGGCTGTGAGTGAATGCGCTGCGCGCAGCAGAAACCAACCCTTCCACGAGCAATGTCAGCACAAACAGCGGTATGCCGTAGCGCAGGTCAATCATCAGGTTTCAAGTCCCGGATCACCCGGGCGGGTACGCCGGCTGCCAGCTTGTGGGCCGGAACGTCTTTGGTGACCACCGCTCCAGCACCGGTCCGGGCGCCCTCTCCGATCGACACCGGGGCCACCAGCATGGTATCGCTACCGATAAATGCGCCCGCTCCGATCACCGTCGGGTGCTTGCGCTCGCCATCGAAGTTGCAAGTGATGGTCCCGGCCCCGATGTTCACATCGGCTCCGATGGTGGCGTCACCCAAGTATGAAAAGTGACCCACCTTCACCCCCGGAGCGAGCGTGCTGTTCTTGATTTCGCCAAAGTTGCCGACGTGCACCCCGCTGCCCAGCCGGGCTCCCTTGCGCAGGCGGGCAAACGGGCCAACGTCTACGCCCTGCTCCAACACCGCACCCTCGACCACCGATGCCAGGACAACACAATCGTCGCCAATCTGCGCCTCTCGCAGGATGGTATTCGGTCCAATCTGACAGCGAGCGCCAACGACCGTGGCACCTTGCAGGTGGCTGTTCGGCAGCAGCACGGAGTCTGCTCCGATCGTGACTTCCGCATCGACGTAGGTGGTTGACGGATCAATCATCCTCACGCCCGAAAGCATCCAGTGCTGGTTGATCCTGCGGCGCATGGCCGCCTCGGCCTCAGCCAGGTGCTGCAGGGTGTTTACCCCGATCACCTCATCTAGGTCCTCGACTTGCAGTGCCTGCACCGGCACTCCCTGGTCCACCGCCAATTGGACCAGGTCAGTCAGAAAGTATTCGCCGCGAGGCGACTTGGGCAGAGCTGGAAGTTGCTGCCAGAGCCAATCTGCCCGAAAGCAGTAGGTACCCAGGTTGAGCTCCGGGCTGTTGAGCTGTGTGGGGTCGGCCTGATCCTCCTCGACGATGGAAGCGATCTGCCCGTCACTGCCGCGCTGCACCCGACCAAAGCCACGTGCTTCAGCGCCGACCGCGGTGAGCATGCTGAGCACCGACGGACCCCGCTCCTGCAGCTCAACCAGGCGCTGCATCGTCTCCGCTCGAATCAGCGGCATATCGGCGCTGGTGATGAGCACCAGCTCCGAGCTTCCATCGAGCGACGCAGCCGCTTGCAGCGCAGCATGGCCGGTCCCCAGCGCCTCCTGCTGTTCGACGAACCGACCGGTTTGGCCAATCAGCTCTCGTATCGGGTCGCTCTCGGGAGGCACGATCACGGTCGGCTCACCCCCAGTGGCCCGACGACAGGCCATGACCGACCATTGCAGCATCGGACGGCCAGCCAGCGGCTGGATCACCTTTGAGAGGGAGGAATGCATGCGCGTTCCCTCGCCGGCAGCAAGCACGATCGCCTCACATTGCATGTCGTGGACTGCCGATGTCTCGGGCTCTTGAAACGCTTACCAGGGGGCGGAAACGAGATGAATGTGGAGGTTCGTCGTCGGACACGTCGGGTCTACCGGACGGATTGGGCGCGCAGCATCGGGTTAGGTCGCACCGGGAGCCGGTCACCCTGGCCAGACCATTGAAGGCGGCAGCCAGAGTGCGGCGCACTCTTCGAGTAGCTTGAGGCAGGCTGGGGCGTCAGGACTCGAACCTGAATCCTTGGCTTCAAAGGCCAGTGTGCTGCCATTACACCACGCCCCATGGGAACGGGGCACATTGTATCATTCGGAGGGAAATCGCCGATCAGGCGCTATTCCTCTTCCTCATCCAGCAGGCCGCGTTTCTGCGCCTCATCGTAGCTCAAGGTCGACTCGTCGATCGGTCCGGTATCTCTGGACTTCTCGGTCGCCTTGTCCCAGAAGGACTCGGCGTCCTGCTTCTTGAGCGAATCGGCCGCGCTCTCCAGATCTTGCCCGCTCACTGCTTGCTTGGGCTGCTGCTCGGTCAAATCCTGGGTGGCCGCCGAGGTCGAACCTGCAGATTTGGCCCGGTCCGCTTGGGACCTGTCCCCACCCGCCGGAGCTTTCTCTCCCGCTCCGGATGAGCCGGAATTGGATGCGCTCATATTGACCTCCCCTACGCTATACAGGCCGCTTACCAGGTCGTTAGCCGCCTTTCGGCAATACTGTATCACCGCGCCGATTTGCTTCGCTTCCGATTTGGCCTTGAAAACGATCACCAGCGCGTGATCGGCGCCGGCGGTCGCCAGATAGAAATCGTAGCGCTCCCCGTCGAAGTACATGAAATTGGCTGGCACGTCGGTCTCAAGCAGCTCACTGATCTCGAGTCCGGCTTTGAAGGCGTCCATTAACGCCGGCAGCGCCGACCGCAAGTCGACTTCCGACAGCTCGCCCGCCTCCACGATGATGTTGCCGCCATTGTCCAGCAGGAAGGTCGCCTGGGCACCGAGTTCGTGCTGCATCGACATCAACCACTCGGCGACGAATTGCTTCTCCTCCTCGGTAGCAGCACCCCCGTTGGATCCCTTCAATTGCAGCGCCCGGCTGACCGCTTCCAGGAAGTGGCTGGTCCGGATCGGTTTGCGCAAGAACGCAATCACCCCCAGGGCGTGCGCCCTGCTTTGCGCTTCTTGAGTTGGGTTGGCAGTGACCACGATCGAATGCGCGCTGGGATCCTGCGCGCGCAGCCGCTCCAGCAGCTCGATTCCTGAAATGCCCGGCAGCTCCAGGTCGGTGACCAGCAGATCCACCCCG
>CAZGCX010000055.1:0-1384 GCA_964524585.1 uncultured Anaerolineaceae bacterium | reverse complement strand
AGGGGGCCCTTCACGTTGATCTCCCACATCTCGTCCAGCAGGGCCTCCTCCCCGGAGGGAGTGTCGATGATGGTGAAAGGTTGGCCAGAGTTGCGCAGACTGGCGCGCAAAGAATTGCTCACAGCGGGGTCCGTCTCGACAATAATGACACGCGGGCTGGGCATGGCCGGATTCTAGCAGAATGGGGAGGGGCGGCAATTGCCCTGATGTCCCAGCCGCCCGAGTGTGGGGTTAGCGCGCTTTCAGGCGAGGATTGGTGACTTCGTCGATGGTGCGGCCCACCAGATAGAAGCCGCCGCAGAACAAGATGATGGCCAGCGCGGGAGGCACGATGGTGTGCCACTCGTCGGTCAGGTCAAACAGGCTCATGTTGTTGCCCAGCGCCAACTGGATCATCATGCCCCAACTGAGCCTCAGATCGGTGCGCCGCAGGAAGGACATCAGCGCCTCGATCAGCACTGAGCCGGTCACGATGAACATCACGTTCACCGAGATCAGCGAGATCAGGTTAGGCAGAATATGCAGTCGAATCAACTGCCAGCCGCCGCGCCCCGCCACCCGACTGGCTTCCACGAATTGCTTTGACTTGATCGAACGCGCCTCGGCCTTGACCAGCACCGCCAGCGATCCGAAACCGGCAAATAAGCCGAAGATCACGCCCAACTGCAGCCAGCTCAAGTCAAACACCAGGCCGGCAATCAGCAGCACCACCATTGGTGGCAGCAAGATGAAGGCATCCGCCAGTGTCATCAGGATGGTGTCCAGCGGGCCTTCGTAATAGGCCGCAGCCACCCCGACCAAGGTCGCAATCAATGTTCCGATCAACGCTGCAGAGAGTCCGACCCCAAAAGAGGTCCGCGCGGCGTAGACCAGCCGGCTGAGCACATCCCGGCCCTGCACGTCGGTCCCCAACAGGTGCTTGGCCGATGGCGCTGAGGGATGTGGCATGGCATCGAAGTCAAACCCGATCTCGGGATCGTACATCTTGTCCTGCCAGACGGTCGACATCAGCAGTGGTTGTCCGAGCGCCATGAAGGTGAACAGCAGGATGCTGATCAGCCCCACCACGCCCAACGGCCGTTTGACGAACAACAGCGACTCGCTGCGCCATGCTCGCAGCCTGCGGCCGATCAATCGCAGCCGCAGCCGCAGCCAGCCGGTCAGCCCGCTCTGGTACGACTGCTGGGGGTTGATCAGACCCGGGACTGTCTTTGCCTTAGCCACCTATGCACCTTGCTCGGTTTGCATCTTGCGTTTGCGAGGATCCAGCCAGGCAGTCAGCAGATCGAAAGTAACGTGCGCCAGGAGCAACCCGATCCCGACCAGCGAGAGGGTGGCCATGACCTCCGGGAGATCTGCTCGATTGGCGGCGGCCACCAATTCC
>CAZGCX010000054.1:8339-12706 GCA_964524585.1 uncultured Anaerolineaceae bacterium | reverse complement strand
ACCATGAGCTTGGTCTGTCCATAATGGTTGCCCGGACGCAGCGTGGAGGGTTCGCCGAGCGGGTCGTCGCTGGAGGCGTAGACCGCGGCCGAGGACGAATACACGAAGCGCTGGATGCCAGCCTGCACGCAGCCTTCCAGGAGCCACAGCGAATTGATCGAGTTGTTCTGGAAGTATTTGCCGGGCTGCTGCATGCTCTCCCCGGCCTCGATGAAGGCCGCAAAGTGCATCACCGCGTCGTACTGGGCACTCTTCAGCGCCGCGAACAGCGCGTCGTGGTCATCCAGCTCAGCCTGAATGAACTGCGCCTCCGCCGGGACCGCCGCCCGGTGGCCGGTCACCAGCGAGTCGTATACCGTGACCTGATGCCCGCTTGCCAGTAGCTCGGCCGCAGCGGCCGATCCGATGTAGCCCGCGCCGCCGGTGAGGAAGATGTTCACCCGCTACTCCTCGATCTCCAGATTTGCCAGCGAGGCCGCCAGCCGCTTGACGCCGGCAGCTTCGAAGTTCACCGTGACCTCTTCCTCGTCTCGATCGAGCTCGGTAGCCAGCACGATGCCCTCGCCAAACTTGGGATGCAAGACCCGCATCCCGATCTGGAAGCGCGGTTCCGACAACCGCGGCGTACGGTCCTCCCAACTGGTTTGTCGTGTATAGCTGGCGTGCTCCGAGCTGCGCAGACCGATCAGGTCGCCTTGCAACAGATCGGCCGGCAGGTCATCCAGGAAGCGGGAGGGATCGGTGAGCGACGAAACCCCAAATAGCCGCCGTCGGAAAGCGCGCACCAGGATCACTCGGTCCTTGGCACGGGTGAGGCCGACGTAAAACAGGCGGCGCTCCTCGGCCATCGCCTCCGGGTCGTTCTGCGACCGGTGGTGTGGAAGCTCTCCCTCGTCCAGACCGATGATGATGACCACCGGGAATTCCAGACCCTTGGCCGAGTGCAGCGTGAGCAGCGTCGGAGCGTTCAGGTCGTCGGTCAGCGTGTCCTGGTCGGAGACCAGCGCCACCTGCTGCAGGAACTCGACCAGTCCCAGCGTGCTGAACTCTTCGGCCGCGGCGCGCAATTCCAGCACGTTGGCCCAGCGGTCTTCGGCATTCAGATAGGTCTGGTAGTCGATCTGGCTGGTAATTCGGTCGATCAACTGTTCCACCGGCAGATCGTCTTTGGCGCGGATCCAGCCGTCTAGCAGTTCGCCGAAGCCGCGCAGCGCGGTCTCTGCGCGGCCGCTGAGTCCGCCCACCTCAACCCCGCCCGCTAACCTGAGCAGTACCTGCACCGGCGTTGTCCCGGCCGCGGCGGCGGCTTGGCGCAGCGCATTGAGCGTCACCTCGCCGATACCGCGCGGTGGCGTGTTGATCGCCCGCCCCAGGCTGACCTGGTCGGCCGGGTTATGGATCAGGCGCAGGTAGGAGATTAGATCCTTGACCTCCCGCCGGCCATAAAAGCGTTGGGCGCCGACCAGGCGGTAGGGCAGACCCGCTCGAAAGAAAGCCTCTTCCAACGAGCGCGACTGTGCGTTGGTGCGGTACATCACGGCGCAGTCTCCAGGATCGGCTTCGCCGCGTAGAGTCAGCATCGAAATGGTGTCGACCACAAACTGCGCCTCATCATCCTGGTCATAGGCCTCGTGGAGTAGGACCGGCTCGCCCGCGCCGCGCTCGGTGAACAGTTGTTTGCGGCGGCGGTCGGGCAACCGGTCAATGACCGCCATCGCGGCGTCGAGGATGGTCTGGGTGGAACGGTAATTCTGTTCCAAGAGGAGCGTGTCGAGCGCCGGGTAATCGTCCTGCAAGCGCTGCACGTTGCGCGCATCGGCGCCGCGCCAGCCGTAGATCGATTGATCTGGATCGGCGACCACGTACAGGTCTGGCGCATCGCCGGCCAGGCTCACCAACAGCGAGTACTGCAGCGCGTTGGTGTCCTGGAATTCGTCCACCAGCAGGTGCGAATAGCGCCGGCGATAGCCGGCCAGCAGCTGCGGTTCGGCCTGGAGCAGTTTTAGCGGCCACAGCAGCAGATCATCGAAGTCCACAGCGTTATTGCGCAGCAGCAGTTCGCGGTAGCGCTCATACACTCGTCGTACGATTTCATCGACGTAGGACTGGTTCCGGACCGTTTCGGGCTCCAGCATTTGGTTCTTGGCAAGCGATATGGCTTCCAACAGCCGTGTAGGCTGATGCTGTTTGGGATCCAGATTGAGTTCTTTGAGCGCCTCACGCACCAGCGTCAACTGATCGGACTCGTCGAATATCACGAATTCCCGGTCGAACGGCAGACGATCAGTTTCGGCCCGCAGCAGTCTGGCGAAGAACGCGTGGAATGTCCCAAGGCGGGGACGAAGTACTGAACCGGACTGCACACCGTCGAGCAATTGCTCCGCACGCGCTTGCATCTCGCGGGCGGCTTTGTTGGTGAAGGTCAGAGCGACGATCTGCTGGGCGGGCACGGCCTCGGATTGGATCAGATGAGCCAGTCGGTGAGTCAGCACCCGGGTCTTGCCCGAGCCCGGACCGGCCAGGATCAATACCTGACCCTGAGGGGCGGTGACTGCCCGTTGCTGTTGCGGGTTGAGCTGCTTGAGCAAATCCACCAGCGGCGACCTAGAGCTTCTGGCCGATGTCGAGAATGCCGGCGGAGCCCAGCAGGCTCCCCAGCGATTGTGACGGAAGTTCCATTACCCGGCTGTCGGCGAAGTACGGGAAGTCGAAATGGATCTCATCACCGGCCTTCTTGCGCGGGATCGGCATCAATCGGGCGGTCAACGGTTTGGCGTGTCGCAGGGCAAGCGCCCCCAGATCCAAGAGCAGCCCGGTCAACGCCTCCAGTTCGACGTTACCGGGCAGCGGAATGGTGTCGAGGCCGGCCCCACAAATGGTGGACAACAGCAGCAGCTCCACCAGTTCGAGCTGCCCACCAGCGATCCGTTCGGCCAGGATTGAATCCTCCAGCACTGGCAGGAACAGCCCACAGAACCCGGTCCGTTCGAACTGCGCCCGATCGAGGCAGTCGGTGATAAATGACGCCGCGGCGACGGTACCCGGGAGTCCGGCGGCAGGCACTCCCAAGCGCTCCAGCGCGGTGCCAATCGACCGGCCCGGCTCGGGGAAGGGCGCCAACGAAAAGTCGATCCCCAGCCAACGCACATTATGCTGAGCGACGATCGGTTCGGCAGTGCGGGAGAGCGCCGCGGCGTGGGCCTCGATCATCCCGATCAGGCGCCGGCGCACGGTGGGGAGCGAGGTGACCTCGTGCAAACTGTCCACTGCCAGATCAGCCGATTCGGTCGCCAATGCCAGCGCCGGCGGTCCGGCCCGGTGGTATGCGGCCGGGAAAAACGGGGAACCGGGAGGCACGTTGGCCAGGCCGGCAAAGCGTAGATTGGCGAAGCCGTCCGGCGAGACGGTCGAGTTGCCCAGGATGGCTTCGGCGCAGGCACGCGCCGCCGGCAGTGAAAGGCCGATTTCGGGATCGGCAAATAGGCCGGAGCAAAACACGTTCTCGGCGGCAGCCAGCACTTCCGGGACCAGTTCGTAGCCTTCCAGCTCGTCCGGCAATACGGGGCCGATGTTGGCGTAGTCGATACCCTGCACGAAACACTCGGCTTCCAATTGGCGAGCCATCATTGGGCGGTCTTTCACCGGCACCGGGGAGCCGAATTCGGCCGGCGGCGGCGTCGCAATTCGAAGCGTCTGCACCTGGTAGCCGGCGGCGATCAGCGCCTCCCGGACTGCCGTCATACAACCGGCCATCGCCTCAATGCGCGGCGGTTCGAGCGGCCAGCCGGGATCGAGAAAGCCGGTAATGGCACGGATATTCATCTTGGGTTGGACATCCAGGTGACGCCGGCGATTTTATCACCGGGCCTGAACTGGACCTGTCGGCGGCAAGCCGGGCTGTTACCTGAAGAGTGCTTGACTTGGGAGGCGGTGCTCAGGAAGTGGGTTTGGCGGCCTTGACGACCGAACTGAAAGCCTTTGGATCACGCACCGCCAGATCGGCCAGCATCTTGCGGTTAAGCTGGATCTCCGACTTCCGCATGGCGTACATGAGGCGGCTGTAGGTGGTGCCATTCAACCGAGCGGCGGCATTGATGCGGGCAATCCACAGCCGGCGCATGTCCCGTCTGCGGTTGCGACGATCGCGATAGGAGTACCACAGACTCTTGAGCCGAGCCTCATTGGCCCGCCGAAACAGCTTGCTGCGCGTTCCGTAGTAGCCACGCGCTAACCGCAGGATCCTCTTGTGACGGCGGCGGGTGACGGTGCCGCCCTTGACTCGGGTCAACTCAAATGCTCCTGTTTTGGCCGGCTACTTGGATGCGCCCCCGCTGCGTGCGTTGGGGTTGGCCTTGTACTTGCTCAGA
>CAZGCX010000054.1:3323-8329 GCA_964524585.1 uncultured Anaerolineaceae bacterium | reverse complement strand
TGCCGAACCCTTCACCGGAATCATCCTGGTAAAGAGACGTTTGGTGCGCTGGGAGGTTCGGCGACGGAAATGGCTCTTGCCGCCCTTGGTCCGCACCAGCTTTCCAGACCCCGTCATGCGGAACCGCTTGGCAGTGGCCTTGTGGGTCTTGAGCTTGTACTTCCCCTTCTTCGCCTTGCGAGGCATCTGTGCTACCCCTTCATAAAAAGCGCCCGGTTCAGAAGCTACCCGGGCGAAAAAGTCGCGTGGGCGCCGCTTACTTCTTACTGTTCGGCGTCAGCACCATGAACATCGTCCGCCCCTCAATGCGGGGCGCCTGTTCAATCATGCCCACGTCCGACAATTCCTCTGCAATCTGCTTCAGATCTTCCAGCGCAATCTCCGGATAGGTGATCTCGCGTCCCCGAAAGCGGATGCGGGCCAACACCTTTTTGCCTTCCTCCAGCCACCGGCGCGCGTTCTTGACTTTGAACGAACGGTGGTGCTCGGAGGTTTTGGGGCGCAGCCGGATTTCCTTGACTTCGACCTTGGTCTGCGCTTTGCGGGCCTCCCGATCTTTCTTGGCCCGCTCATACAGGAATTTCCCGAAATCAAGCACTCTGACAACTGGAGGTTCTGCGTTCGGGGCCACTTCGACCAGATCCAGTCCCGCCGCCTCGGCCAGGGCGCGCGCTTCAGCGATCGCAATCACGCCCCTGTTTTCCCCATCCGCGTCGATCAGGCGGACTTGTGGCACCCGGATTTTCTCGTTTACGCGGAACTCAGATGCGCTGATCTCCTGCACCTCCTGCAGTGCAACTCGGTAAAGTCACGCAGAGCCGCTCGGCCACGCCGGAGCGGCTCGCGTGCATAATACCACGGGCTTGCTTCGCCGGTCAAACCAGCTTGCTTGAGCGGGCGGTCATGACCAGAGCCGCCGGGCCAGCCGGGTCAGTCCAAACGATGCCAGGGGTGCGCTCATCCAGGCCAGCGCGAGTGCGAGCAACCAGCGCAGCGGGGTGTCGAGTTGGCGCAACTCGGCGAGCGCGAACTCCAACCAAAGCGTGATGCACACCCAGCTGGCGAGCAGGTTGAGCACCAGTGCACGCGATCGAAGAGAAGCCGTTCCTCGTTCGACCCAGCCGGCCCAAGCAACCAGGCTGGAACCGAGCGACAGCAGGGCCAGCGCGGCAACAATGGCTTGTTGGCCGGGATCCAATCCACTACGCCGTACGAGCACAGCCGCGCTCGTCACCAAACCCAACACCATCCCGACCAGCAATTGATCGCGCTGCTTCATGTCACGGAGATCCGGGTCTTGTAGTCCACTGCCAACGGGATGGACAGCGGAGGTTCGATTGGCACAGGCCACTTGCCAGAGACCTGCGCCGGCTCCGGACCGGAGGTCAAAGGAGAGCGGATATCGGAATTGGGCGGCGGCAGTGCGCCGGGAGGACCCCAATAGCCCGAATTGCCGAGCACCCAGGTATCCAGGGTGGCACGGTCTACACCGACCGGAGCCAGCAGGCTGTCCACCGCCCTCAGTAAGAGCTCGGTGTAGGCAGCCAGGTCGTAGCTCGGCCGGGAAGACTTTCGCTGGAGCAGACCGCCACTTGCGCCAGGCTTGAACTGAACCGGAGTGTGCTGAGGCATGCGGTCGGATCCCAGCAATGCGTCGAGCGGCCGAACCTTTTCCGGACCGGATACATAGACGAAACGGATGGTCTCACCGGGGCTGAGCTCCACACCGGACTGGCTCAATTGGTAGGCGGCGCGCGCGGCTGCCGTTCGCACCCGGTACTCCGAGAGCTGTCGGGACAACCGATGGGAGACTGCCAGATCGCGTGGAGCTACCTCACCGTTGCGCAGCAGTTGAAGTTTGTGCTGTGCGTAGGCAACCACCTGTGGAACTGCGGCTCGAAACTCGCTGGCGTTCCTGGCCTCGGCCAACAGAGCCAGGATCTCCAACTGTGTATCTTTAATGAACGTTGGGGTGTCGTGCCGCCGAGCCTCGATGCCTCGCAGCTTGACCGATCCGTCGCGATAGGCCCCGAAATATCGATTGGCGACCGCCACCCGCGGCTCGGTACGTGAGGGTAAGAAAGCCAGCCAGCGATAGATCCCCTCCAGGCCGATCTGCAGCCCAGTCTGAGACTGAATGCGCTGCAGCAGCTGATCGTAGTCCGGCTGAGTGGCCCGGGGTTTGTGGATCCACAGCCCGTCGACGTACAGGTGCAGCACCCGGAATCCGGACTCTTCCACCAGCTCCTTGGCCTGCAGCAGCACTTCCCGTCCGTAGGCGTTGACAGCCTCGTGAGCCTCGATCCTCCCGAAGCGGGCGTTCTTGTAGCCCAGGTAGCCAAAGCAGGTCACCAGCAGCCACTTGTGTGCCGAGTAACGCCGCTCGTAGCTCTCCCGCTGCTGATCCCCGGGCGGCAGCTCACGGATCAACGCCTTGTAGCGGTTGCGCTTCTCGAGCAGCGGTGCCAGCGTTTCCGGAACCAATCCCACCCGGTGGCGGCAGATGGTCGTGCCGAGCTCCGGCACCGGTTGCCCCTCACAGCACTTGGCGCCAACGGTCTCCGGCGAGATGTTGAAGTGCACCATGATGCTGGGATACATGGCGGTGAAGTCCAGCTCGGCCACGCCCTCGTACAGACCGGCAATCGGGGTGTAAACCAGACCGCCTTTGTCGGCCGCGAACAGATCCAGCCCGCTCTTGAGCGACTCGGGGTGACGTTTCTGCCAGGGGACCAGCACCCCGCGGCGCAGGGCGGTCGCCACCTGCATTGCCGAGATCCCGGTGCCGGTGGAGACCCGGGCGACGGTCTGTACCGGAAGGCCGCTGACCCGGGCGATCTCCAGGATGCCGTCCAGCCCGTAATAGTTGGATAGAAAGGCATTCTGTCGATCGATATGCCAGCGCCCGTAGAGCAGATGCTGACGATCGCGAAAGAAAATCCGCCCGTAGGTGAAATAGGAATGGGAACGTTTCTGCAGCACCGTCCGGCCCGGATCTCGATTGAGCGGGAGCTCGAGCCGGTAATGCTGCGCCAGCTCGATCAGCCTGGGCAGGATGTAGTTGTCACCGTAGGCGGTGAGCAACACGTCGGGGTCATAGCGCTCGAACAGATGCTGCAGCCCGAGCAGCAGCTTGCGGCCGTCGCGCCGCGGCAGCTGGTAGTGCTGGCCATCGATTTCGACCAGCAGGTCGCCTCGGTGGCCGCGGGCCGGGTTTCGCAGCTCCCCATCCAGGCGCAGGGTCATGATGCGCAGCGGGGGCAGGCGGTACTCCACCTCCCAGGGGGTATCCAGTGCCTGGATGCGCTCGATCTGATGGTTGTGGTGCTCGACCGAGCAGTAGGCCAGGGGAAAGATGCCGCGTGCCAACCCGTAGCGCTGCGGCATCGGGATGTCGGCATCGTAGTAGGTCAGCTGGGGGAACGCTCGGCTCAGCCGGCGGAAGATTCGGTCGAATTGCTGTGGGATCCGCACCCCGACCTGCAGCACCTGGATCGGCCGATCGAGAAACAGATCGGTGCGTTCGGTGCGATTCAGATCCACCGGGGCTCGCATGCTGCGCAGCGCCTGAGCGGCGGACCGCAGCTCGGATCTCGGCCCATGGACATAGAAGGCCGGGGTGAATTGATCTTGAAATGCCTGGGCCTGGCCGTCGGCATCGATCAGCCAGACCCGCATGCCCTGACCGGAAGGATAGGCGTCGAACAGCCAGCCGAACATGCTCAGTTGCCGGGGAGCTGCCGGCGCGGCGGGGCCTGCGATTGGCGCAGTCGCTCCAACTCACTCTGCAGGTGCAGCACCAGCTTGTGTTCCTCCACCAGCATCGCCAGCAGCATGATCTCAAACGGAAGCAGGTGCGAGGCGTAAGCAGAAGCGGCCAGGTGGTGCCGGGCGGAGGCCAGCAGCTCATCCAGGGCACGCTGGTCCTCGCGCCGCAGAGCGCGCCGGAAGCGCGCCAGCGAGGCTTGCTCCTGCAAGAACGCCTGCGTGATGGAAGGCAGGGTGCGGCCCATATCAGAATAGCCTCGGCTGATCGGTGGCCTCTGAAGGAGGCGGCTTCAACATCCAGGAAGTCTGCGCGGCGGCCTGCAGCCGGTCCAGCATCCCCCAGCGATCCTCGACCATCGACTTCGGCTCGCTGGCAGCGACCATCACCGGGCCGGAGCGGGCCAGTCGCTGCAGGTCAGCGATCACCTGCCCAAGCAGGCGCTCGCTGTCCCGCAGTGGAACACTCTCGTCGTAGAAGGTATTCAACAGGTCGAGCACGAACAGCGGTTCGCTGGATGCGGGCGCGACCTCGATCAACTCGGCCAATTGGAAACAGGTGAAGGCCCGAGAGAGGCGAATAGTGTCCAGCACCGCGTACGGCCGGGGAGTCAGCCGCCGAGCCAGACGGGCAACGAAATAGCCGTCGAAGCGGTTCCCGCCGTCGAACAGCCGCGGTTGGCTGCCATGCACGGCCAGGACGGTGAAAAGGGCCAGAACGGTCTGGGTCGGGGCGCGAATCCCCCAAAGCAGACTCAATTGGGGCCGACGGACCGCGGCCAACAATTCTGGATCGAGACCGGGGAACGATAGATCGGAACGAGTCAGACTAACTGCGGACGACAACACATTGGCCTCCCGGAGGCGCGCCTGCGCCACGAACTTCATGTCAGGCGCCCGGACTTAGGACGGGAGGGCTGGACTCGGTTTCCCGAGCGCCCAGCCCTCCCAGGCAGCGAGTAGAACACACGTTCTATCTTAGACGAATTAGGTAGGCCGGACATCCCCCCACTGGTGGAACCGCACGGGGGATTTTGCGCTGCCAGCGCGGCTCATTGATCGTCCCCGCTTTCAGTGATATAACGACCCGAGGGGGTTGATCCGAACACATCTGAGCCCGGCCACCGGCCGCGGACTGGCGGACGGTGATGGCGGGCTTTGTTTGTCCGTCTGGGACCTACGAACCGCATGAGCCTGGAACCCAATACCGAACTCAACCACCGCTAGCGCATCATCCAGCA
>CAZGCX010000054.1:0-3313 GCA_964524585.1 uncultured Anaerolineaceae bacterium | reverse complement strand
CCAGCAGCTCGGCAGCGGCGGCATGGGTGCGGTCTACCGCGCCCACGACGAGAATCTGGACGTTGAGGTCGCGGTCAAAGAGAACTTCTTCGTCTCCGCTGAATCGGCCCGCCAGTTCCAGCGGGAGGCGCAGTTGTTGTTCGAGCTGCGTCATCCCAGCCTGCCGCGGGTGATCGATCATTTCGTTACCGAGAGCCAGGGGCAGTACCTGGTGATGGACTACATCGAGGGGCAAGACGCGCGGGAGCTGCTGGAAAACAACGCGGCTCCCTTGGCCGAAGCCCAGGTATTGCGTTGGGCGGGGGAGATCCTGGAGGCGTTGCGCTACTTGCATGGCCGAAAGCCTCCGGTCATTCACCGCGACATCAAGCCGGCCAACATCAAAGTCACCCCCTCCGGCCGGGCGATGCTGGTGGACTTCGGCTTGGCAAAAGAATATGACCCGGCCAAGAGCACCACCGTGGGAGCCAAAGCCTTCACGCCGGGATTCGCCCCGCCGGAGCAGTACGGCGAAGGACGCACCGATCCCCGCACCGACGTGTACTCACTCGGCGCCACGCTGTACAACCTGCTCACTAACCAGGTCCCTCCGGACGGCCTGCAGCGGGCGGTAGGCACCGAGCGACTGATTCCGGTGCGGGAGCTGAATCCCCAAGTCTCACCCCATGTGGCGGCGGCCATCGAGCGGGCCACCGCGGTCAAGCCGGAGGATCGGTTCGAGAGAGCCCAGGCCTTCGAGGCGGCACTGAGCTTTGCGCCGACCTCGGTCGGCGGCCCCGCGATGCCGGCCGCTCGATCGCCGGCCGCTCCCACCGTGGTGGCCGAACCACGTGAGCCTGTGCTGAGAGCCGAGCGCAAACGCTCGATCGTGCCGTGGCTGATTGGAGGGGTGGTGGTGCTGGGCGCTGGAGTCGGCGGCGTAATGCTGCTGGTCAATCTGCTGAGCGGCCCGCGAAGTGCTTCGACCGCCGGGCCGACTGTGGTTCCCTCTGCCGCGCCCGCGACTGAGCTGCCGGCGATCGCGACCCTGGTGCCAACTTCGCCTCCGACCGAACTGCCTCAACCCACCGACCTGCCGCAGCCGACTGAGCCGCCTCCACCCACGCCAACCCCTACCCCGGCGGCCACCCCGCGTGGTGGCGGTGCCGGACAGGTGGCCTTTGTGAGCGAGCGGACCGGCTCCCCGCAGATCTTCCTGGTCGACGCCGATGGGCAGAATCTCACCCAGTTAACCGCTCTGGACGATGGGGCATGTCAGCCAGCCTGGTCGCCGGACGGACAGCAACTGGCCTTCACCTCGCCCTGTCACGAGAAGCGCGATCAGTATCCGAATGCGGCGCTGTTCGTGATGAACGCCGATGGGAGTGATCCGCACCTGCTGATCAGCCTGGTGGGAGGCGTGTTCGATCCGGCCTGGTCGGAGGCGGGAATCGCCTTTACCTGGCTGGAGAGCGGAATACCGGCAATCTGGGTGGCGGACGCCAGCGGCGGCAACCATCAACGCATCAGCCTCGGACGGGCCCGGGACGGGGAGCCAAGCTGGGCGCCGGCCAACGACAAGCTGGCGGTCATGAACACCTCTCGAGCCGGAAGCCCAACCGTCTTCTGGGTATTCGCCGATGGGACGTTCAACGGGTCGAACCCTGACCAGGTTACCCGCAGCCAGGTGGCATCCGAGCCGGACTGGTCCCCCCAAGGCGAGCTGATCGCCTATGTCGCCAGCAATCACATCTGGGTGGTGCCGTGGGACGCGGTGGGATTTGGCAACGTCCAGCTCACCGAGCGTGGGCCGAACGACGACCCGGACTGGTCAAGCGATGGCCAGTGGATCGTATTCGAGAGCTGGCGGGAGGCCGCCAACCACGACATCTACTTGATGACCGCCAACGGTGGCCAACCGACCCGCCTCACGACCGACCCGGCACCCGATTATCAACCAGCCTGGCGGCCGTAGCGCGACCGCGCCAGCTGGGGGCCACCTTCGTAGGTGGTCCGGAACCGCCCGCTCGGCCGGGTCTAGTCTGCCTGGTTGAGTTCGGTGCGGCTGAAGAAATCCAAAATGTGGCCGGCGATCTCCGGTCCGGCATCCTCTTGCAGGAAGTGACCCGCTCCCTTCACTATGATCCGTGGCTGCCGCCGGGCGCTGGGGATCAGCCGGCGGAAGAACAGGTGGCCGCCACGGGTGACCGGATCCGAGTCGGAAAACAGGACCTGCACTGGCTTCTCCCAGGTGGAAAGCACTTGCCGAGCCGCCTTCATCTCGGCCGCCCCCGGATCCTCCGGCTTCAACGGCACCAGCAACGGCCAGACCGCTGCGCCAGCCTTGTAGCTGGCGTCGGGAAACGGTGCCTCATATGCCTGAAGCTCTGCGGGCGCGATCGCCTCTGGACGGCCCAGGCCGCTCTTGATCACGCGCCGGATCGGCATCTCGCTGATCCGCTCGGCAAATGCCCGCCATCGGTGGAAGGCCTCTGGCATGGGCTCCTCGCCGATCGGCAGGCCGGTGTTTAAGATCACCAGCCGATCGATGCGTTCGGCCAGCCGGGTAGCGACCGTCAAACCGATCAATCCGCCCCAGTCGTGCACCACCAGGTTGATGCGGCGCAGATCCAACGCCTCGATGAATCCCTCCAGCGTGTCGCAGTGGAGCCGGAAGGAGTAGTCTGCCCGATCAGCCAGCTTGTCTGACCGGCCGAAGCCGATAAAGTCCATCGCCAGCACCCGATGCGCCTCGCTGAGCGGTGGGATCAATTTGCGATAGAGGTAGGACCAGGATGGCTCGCCATGCAGACACAACACTACCGGACCCTGGCCCTCATCCACATAATGGACGCGCCGGCCGTCTTGCTCCAGGTAGTGCGGCGAAAACGGGTAGCCAGGCAGGTTGTCGAATCGTTCGTCGGGTGTGCGCAAGGTTTTCATGTGAACGGCTCCGAGGTTAGGCGGCCGCGGCGACGAGCTCCGCGACCCGGGGGTTCGCCGCATAGTAGCCCCAGTAGCTTTCCGGCAGCAGGGCCGCGATTCGGCACATGATCTCGTCGGCATTGCGCCTGAGGCTGAGCGAGCGGTTTTCGGGGTCGATCGGCGGCAAGCTGAACGGTTTTCCGACCCGCACCAGGATTTCCGGCCGGCGCAGCCGAAGCAAGCTGTGCAGCGCTCGGTCGGTGCCGATCAGGCCCACTGGTAGGACCGGCACGTCCGCGATGTCTGCCAGGTAAGCGGCACCGGTCTTGCCGCGCTGCAGGGCGCCGGTCTTGCTGCGGGTGCCCTCGGGGGACAGGCCGAACGCCTTCCCAGAGCGCAGCCAGGATAC
>CAZGCX010000053.1:0-12926 GCA_964524585.1 uncultured Anaerolineaceae bacterium | reverse complement strand
TGCACTGCCTACCGACGTGGACAACGTCGCACGCGACCCGTCTGACGTGCCAGCGCCCATCACCCGCACCCAACCCACCACCGTTCAGATCACGCTCACCACCGAAGAAGTGACCGCTGAGCTGGCGAATGGCGCCACTTACACCTTCTGGACCTTCAATGGGACCGTGCCGGGGCCGATGTTGCGGGTGATGGAAGGGGACACGGTCGAGGTCACACTGGTCAATCCGAGTGACAGCCTGAATAGCCACAACATTGACCTGCACGCGGTGAACGGCCCCGGCGGCGGCGCGGCGGTCACCAACGTCGCCCCGGGCGAGACCAAAACCTTCAGCTTCACAGCTCTCAAGGCTGGAGCCTACATCTACCACTGCGCCACCCCACCCCCCTGGCACCACATTGCGCAGGGCATGTACGGCGGCATCCTGGTTGAGCCACGCGGCGGCCTGCCTCCGGTTGACCGCGAGTTCTACGTGATCCAGGGCGAGTGGTATACCGCGGGGCAGTTCGGGGATCAGGGCCACCAGGTGTTTAGTCCGGCCAAGGCCAATGCGGAGCAGCCAGAGTACTTCACGTTCAATGGCCATGTGGCTGCCCTGACTGAGATCTTCCCAATGCATGCCGAAGTCGGTGAATCCATCCGGTTGTTCTTCGGCGTTGGCGGTCCGAACGTCGGATCGAATTTCCATATCATCGGCGAGATCTTCGACCGGGTGTACAGCGGGTCACCGGAAACCTACATCCTGAATGAGGAGACCTGGTACGTGCCGCCCGGATCGGTTTCGGTCTTCGAATTCTCGCCGGATGTGCCGGGCACTTACCTGTTGGTCGACCATGCGCTCTACCGAGTTGGGAAAGGCGCAGGCGGTTACCTGATCGTGGACGGTCCGTTCGACGAGAGCATCTACTCTCCTCCACCTCAGTAATCGACCGAGTGTCGCTGGCGAGCCTCGGGAAGGCAGTGATCGATCTGCCCGAGGCTCGCCTCTTTAATGAGGTAGATTAGAGCCCACGATGACCACCTCCACACTCGCCAAAACTGCCTCCCGCCGTCGCTGGACTGCCACCTTGGCCACCACCGCCTGGGCCAGCGCGTTGCTGTTGGTCATGATCGGCAGCATCGTGCGCGTCAGCGGTCACGGCCTGGGCTGCCCGGATTGGCCACTGTGCTACGGCCGCGCCATTCCCCCCGGCCTGGCCAGCGCCTGGGTCGAGTTCAGCCACCGGTCGTTCGGGGGCATCACCAGTGTCCAGGTAGTGCTGCTGGCGGTGCTCGCCTGGCGTGGGCACCGGGATCAGCCGTGGGTAGTCCGGCCGGCGCTGCTGGCGGTCGGGCTGCTGGCCATTCAGATCCTGCTCGGTGGGCTGCATGTGATCCTTGAAATCCCGCCGGAGACCGGCCTGGCGCATACTGCGACCGCCCTGCTGCTGGTCGGTACGCTGGCGGTGGTGCTGGCCGGCGCTTCTGGCTTTGGCCAGCGCCTGGAGCAGGCCGCCCAGCATGACTTAGTCCACGGCAGCCTGCCGGCGTTGGCGGCGCTGGCCACCTATGTGCTGCTCCTGACCGGTTCCACCGTCACCCGCAGCGGTGCTTCGCTGGCCTGCCTCTCGTTTCCGGCCTGCGGGGCGGTTGAACGCGCCACCCGCCAACTCATCGAAATCCAAATGCTTCACCGCTATGCGGCCTTCACTGTGACCGCGCTCACGCTGGTCACCTTGTACTGGATGCTGCGCCGCACTGGCCAGACTCCGCTGCGTACGCTGGGCTACGGAATTCTCGGGCTGCTTGCACTGCAGATCACACTCGGCATCCTGAACGTCGCCCTGCGGCTGCCGGCCGGGATTCGGGTGCTGCACTTGACGGTCGGCGCCACCTTTTGGAGTGCGATGGTTGCACTGTGGCGGGTCACTCGCCGGACGACGGGGACCGCCGCCGCGCCGTAGAGCCGCACGAAATCAATCCGACTTGCTGGAATCAAAAGAGGCGACCGGTGGTCCGGTCGCCTCTTGCGTTGCGTTTCAGGATTATTGGTGAATCGAGCGGACGTAGGCGATGATCGCCAGGATATCGTCGTCGGTCAAGAAATCGAAGCCTCCCTTGGGAGGCATCGCCACACCGGTCGTGTTGCGCGGGTCGTCCACCGGACGACCGGCCTTGACGTAGTCCAGCAGTTGCTGGTCGCTGTTATCGGCCACGAACTGGCTGGTCACAAGATCCTTTCCCAGTCCCGGCAGACCCATTCCGTCCGCACCGTGACAGGTGAAGCAGGTCTGGTGAAACAAGGTGTCTCCCTGGCGTACCCGCTCGGCATCGAGCGACGAGCCTCCAGACCCACTTTCTGCCGACCCGCCGCACGCCACCAACAGCGCAGCCAACAGAATTACGAATACCGCTTTGCGCATTCGGCCTTCCTCCTCAATGGATTGGTTGTGAAATTTTCCCCAATGAGTGATTGTATCAGCCCCGCTCACCCCCGTTGGGTATAATCCGCGCTCGGTTTGCCGAAGCCCGGGTGCGGGCTGAGCCCCCGACCGCAGCTCAAAATGAACCGCAGAATCCCGTTTCTCGCCGGCGCGCTGGTTGCCCTGGTTGGCTGCGTGCTGGCCTACCGGCTTCCGATCGTGCAGGAACATCTCGGCTGGCGGGTGGACGAGCTGCGAGCCCGGATCAAATACGCCCTCTCGCCGCCGGAAGAGTTGGTGTTCGTGCCGGATCCCACGCTCTCAGCGATGGTGCAGGCCACGCTGACTTCGATGGCGCCCACGCCGACCGACCCCGGTCCGACCGCCGAGCCCACTGCCGCCCCGACTTCCACCCCGGTGCCGACCCCGCTGCCAGATCGGGTGGTGATCGAGGGCATCAAGTACGAGGATCAACACAACCGCTGGAACTACTGCGGCCCGGCCAACTTCTCGATGGCGTTGACCTTTTGGGGCTGGAACGGCAACCGGGACGTGATCGGCCGGGTGATCAAGCCCAGCGACAAAGACAAGAACGTGATGCCCTATGAGTTCCAGGACTACGTGGCAGACAACCTGCCCGGCATGAACTCGGTGATGCGGCACGGCGGAGATATCCAGCTGCTCCAGCGTTTGCTGGCGGCCGGCTTCCCGGTGCTCACCGAGAAGGGCTACTACGAGCGGGATTACACCGGCAAGCTGGGCTGGCTGGGCCACTATCAATTTGTGACCGGCTACAACGAAGCGGAGGGGGTACTGATCGTCCAGGACACCTACCTCGACGGTCCTGATTTCCACATCCCATACGCCGACTTCATCAACGGCTGGCGATCGTTCAACTACGTCTTCATGGTCGCCTATCCGGTCGATCGGCAGCCGGCGCTGTTCGAGGCACTGGGCCCGTGGGCCGACGAGCAGTGGGCTTCTGAGCATGCGTTGGAAGTGGCGTTGGCCGAAGGCGATCAGCTCAGCGGCATCGACCAGTTTTTCGCCTGGTTCAACGCCGGTTCCAGCCACGTTGAGCTGCAGCAGTACATCGACGCTGCCTTCGCCTACGACTACGCCTTCGCACTCTACGGCGGGCTGGACGCCGACGACAGCACCCGTCCCTACCGAATCATGTGGTACCAGACCGGCCCCTACTGGGCCTACTACTACGCCGGCCGCTACACCGACGTGGTGACGCTCGCCACCCAGACCCTTGACAACATGGCTGAACCGTCGCTGGAGGAGAGCTACTACTGGCGGGCGCTAGCCAGGGAGGCCACCGGCGACCCGGGCGGGGCGGTCAACGACTACCAGACCAGCCTGGTCTACCATCCCGGCTTCATTCCCACCCTGGCGCAGCTGGAGCGTCTGGGCTCCGCACCCTGAGCACCGTACGACCCGCTCGCGATAGCCCGCCAGTCGCCCGATCGACATTGATCGTAATGGGCGGGCTGTTGGCCTCGATGGCGGTCGGGCTGTTGCGGCAGCGCATCATCGCCTCGATCTTCGGCACCTCGCAATCCTTCGACGCCTACACCGCCGCCAACGGGCTGCCTGAACTGCTGTTCACAATGCTGGCCGGCGGCGCGCTCAGCTTCGCCTTCATTCCGGTCTACACCGAATTCCTCTCCGGCCGGTCGGCAGCCACGGCCACCGGCGGCAGCCAGGCCGACGTACCCTTGCAAGCCGATCTACCCTTACGCGCCCGCCCCGACGGGCGCCGGCAAGCGGGCAATCACCTGGTCAGCCAGGTGGTCAATTCGGTGTTCCTGCTGGCGCTCTCCGCCTCGGTGCTGGCGGCGATCTTTGCCCCAACCCTGATCCGCGCTCCCTGGGGCATTGCGCCTAGCTTTCCGCCCGAAACCCAGCGCCTGACGGCCGAGCTGATGCGGTTGCTGCTGATTTCGACCGTGCTGTTCGCAGTCAGCAGCATCGCCACCGGCGTGCTGCACGCTCATCAACACTTCATCCTGCCGGCACTCTCTCCGATCGTCTACAGCGGGGGCGTGATCTTTGGCGCGCTGATGCTCTCTCCCCAGTTCGGGATCCACGGCCTGGCCTGGGGCGCGATCGCCGGCGCAGCATTGCACTTGCTGGTGCAGGTGCCGGGACTGATCCGTTACCGGGTGGCCTGGGTGCCCAGCCTCGGCTGGCGCGAGACGCCGTTGCGCCGCATCGCCAAGCTGATGGCGCCGCGGGTGGTGGACCTGATGATGGCACGCGCCAGCATCGATTGGCTGAACTCCAACATCGGATCTGGGCTGGGCGAGGGGCGGCTATCCGCGCTGCGCTATGCCTTTCAGATCATGAATATGCCCTGGACTCTGGTCGGCACCGCCATCGGGATCGCGGTCTTCCCCACCCTGGCCATTCTGGCCGCCAACCATGATCAGCAGGCCCAGCGCAGCGCGCTGAGCGGAGCGCTGCGGGCGATCCTCACCCTGACCTTGCCGGCGGCGGTCGGGCTGCTGCTGCTCGGCCGGCCGGTGATCCAGCTGCTATTCGAGGGGGGCGAGTTCACTGCCCAGAGCACCGAGCTGGTGTTTTATGCCTTGCGTTTCTACCTGCTGGCCTTGATCAGCCAATCGGTGCTGGAGGTGGTGGTGCGGGCCTTCGCCTCCCGTAAAGACACCCTCACGCCCTTGCTAGTCTCTTTTTTCACCACCGCGCTGAACATCGGCCTGGCGATCGCGCTGACGCGCCCGGGCCGGCTGTCACATGGTGGATTGGCGCTGGCCAACGGGGTTGCGGTGGGGATCGAGTCGCTGATCGGGCTGACCATCCTTCAACGGCGCTGGGGGCTGGTCCAGGTCCGACAGGTGCTGACCGACCTGGGGCGGTCGCTGCTCGCGACCGCGGTCATGGCGGCGGTCGTGTTAATTGCGCTTCGAATGGCGCCGGCTCGACCGTTGATCCAGTTCGCGGTGGCCGGCGGACTGGGTGCGGTCGCCTATGTTGGGACCGCCTATCTGCTGGGGATTCGGGAAGTGCTCACCCTGCCGCGCTCGCTGCTGCGGCGGACTGCTCGCCTGCCCGGGCCGGCGAACTAGCTCCCCGCCGCCCTACGCAGTGGCAGTCGACCTGGTGCAGACTGGCTGTACCGGTCATCTCAGGCCGTTGCCTCTCGCGCCTGCCGCACCGCCGGCGCCAGCGTCTCCTCGTAGGGCGGCCGCACCACACCAACTTCAGTCACAAATGCCGTAACCAGTGGGTTGGGCGTGATGTCGAAAGCGGGATTTCGGGCGTGGCTGCCGATCGGCGCCACCTGCCTGCCGTGGTCTTGCAACCCGAGCACTTCGTCCGGATCGCGCTCCTCGATCACGATCTGGTTTCCGGTGGGCAGGCTCAAGTCGATGGTCGAGGTCGGCACAGCTACGTAGAACGGCACCCCATTGGCTTTGGCCGCCAGCGCTAGCATGTAGGTGCCGATCTTGTTGGCCACATCACCGTTGGCCGCCACCCGGTCCGCCCCGACGAAGCAGGCCGCCACTAGCGTGCCGATGCCCTCCCGGTCGCTATCGATCAACCTCTTTCCGGCAGCCTGGTCACCGCCTGAATTTGCGCCGGTTCCGCCGCTCTGGCTCAATCCCACCGGACTTTGCCTCTGGCTCAGGAAGAACCCGGCCGCGTTGTCGGAGATGATTTCGTACGGGATGCCATACTGCTCCAGCTCCCAGGCGGTCAATTTGGCGCCCTGCAGGCGTGGCCGGGTCTCGTCCACCAGCACGTGCACTTGCTTCCCCTGTTCGTGGGCAGTGCGGATCACGCCCAGCGCGGTCCCGTAGTCGACGGTGGCCAGTGCACCGGTGTTGCAGTGATGGATCACGGTATCTTGATCGCGGATCAGTTCTGCGCCGTACCGGCCGATAGCCATGTTGATCTCGACGTCCTGGTCGGCGATCTGCTGCGCCTGCTCCACCAATGCTTGCCGCACCCTTTCCAGCGTTGGATCCGGCACGGCTCGGGCGGCGCCCATTATCCGCTCCAACGCCCAGTTCAGGTTGTGGGCGGTCGGCCGGGCCTGGGACAGGGTGTCGGACGCCGCCCCCAGCTCCCGCCACAGCGCATCCAGGTCGTTTGCTTTCGAGATCGCCCCGGCCAGCGCCAGCCCAAAGGCCGCCGTGGCGCCGATCGCCGGGGCACCGCGCACTGCCATATCGCGGATCGCCTCCGCCACCTCGCTCGGCGTGTGAAGCTCGATCAGCTTGAGCTCAGCCGGCAGCAGCCGCTGGTCGATCATCCGTACCGCCGGGCCTTCCGGCTCCCAGGTCACGGTTCTCATCGGCTTCCCCTTCCTATCCCGCTCCGAGTCTAGCATCGGATCCCGACCGTAATGCGGAGTTCCCTACCGCTGCAAGCGCAAGCCAGGCCCCCATAAACACTGGGTCCTTCGCAGGCTCACGGTCGGCTTCCACCGTGCGTTGTATACTCCCCGGTTGTGTCCAACAGCGGCATCGAACTGCTGCCGGAACTGCGCGAGCTGGTCACGGTCTCGACCTGGTTGGCGCAAAAAGGCTGGTCGGAGGCCGGTTCGGGCAATATCTCGATCCGGATCGCCCAGCCGTCAGGCGAGATCGCGGCGCCGGCCAAGCTACCGATCGACATACCGGCCGCTGTGCCGCAGCTGGCCGGTCGCTATCTGCTGATCACCGCCGCCGGTTCGCGGGCACGCGAGATGCAGACCCGGCTGGCAGAAAGCGTTGGCCTGTTCCAGATCGGTCCGGCCGGCAATCAGATGACCTGCCTGTGGGGCAACCCGGCGGCCACTTCTGAACTCCCGGCCCACCTCTCCATCCAAGCCAAGTTGGTCGAGTCCCGCCCGCAGCACCTGGTAGTGTTGCACAGCCACCCGGCAAATCTGATCGCCCTCACTCACATGGCCCGCCTGCAGGACAGCCGCGCCATCAGCGAGGCGTTGCTCCGCATGCAAAGCGAGGCGCACCTGCTGTTCCCGGACGGCATCCGATACGTGCCCTACAGCACCCCGGGGTCAGCGGAGCTCGGGATTCGTTCGGCTGAGGCGCTGGAAAACGCCCAGGTGCTGCTGTGGCACATGCATGGCGCGGTGGCGACCGGCGAGACGCTCTCGCGGGCGCTGGACTACCTAGAATACATCGACAAGATGGCCGAGATCTACTGGATCCTGCGTTCGGCAGGCCTGCAGCCGCGCGGCATGCGGGACGAGGACATCCGCAGCTCGCTCCAGCATTTCAACTTGTGGGAGCGCCACCTGGCGTCGAAGTCCATGCTGGAACGGATCCTGAACCGTTGAGCCACATGCGAAATCGTGTCGGACTGAGGCAGAGCCGAAGTGCCCCCTGATATTAGGCCGACGGTGGAATCCCCGCCCCTCCCCAACCAACTGCTCGACTTCACCGGCAAGGTGGTACTGATCACCGGCGCCAGCCGGGGCATCGGGGCCGGCATCGCGCTGCGCTTCGCCGAAGCCGGCGCTCACGTGGCGGTCAACTTCTTGAACCGCGAGATTGCCGCTCAGTCGGTGGTGCAACGCATCGAGCAGCTGGGCCGGACGGCGCTCGCGGTCCAGGCCGATGTCCGGGCGCGCGACCAGGTGGAGCAGATGCTGGAACGCATAATTGCCGAGCTGGGCAAGCTGGACGTGCTGATCAACAACGCCGGAGTCGATCCGCTGGCACCGATGCAGGAAATGACCGACGAGCAGTGGGGCGAGGTGATCGAGACCGATCTGCGCGGGGTGTTCCTGTGTACCCAGATCGCCGCCGCCGGTATGATTTCCCACGGCGTGAGCGGATCGATCGTCAATATCGCTTCGATCGAGGCCGAGAATCCGGCCGCAAACCACAGTCACTACGACGCGGCCAAGGCCGGGGTGGTGATGCACACTCGCAGCGCGGCCCGCGAACTGGGCCCGTACGGGATCCGGGTGAATTGTGTCTCACCCGGGCTGATCGACAGCGGCGGCTTGGAGCAGGAATGGCCGGATGGCCACTCGCGCTACATTGCGGCCGCGCCGCTGGGGCGGGTGGGCAATCCGGCCGACGTGGCCGACGCCTGCCTGTTCCTGGCCTCACCGGCCGCCCGCTGGATCACTGGTGCCAACCTGGTAGTCGACGGCGGGGTACTGACCAGTACCGTGTATTGAGACTAAGCGAAATCCCTGCGCGCTTTGGCCCTACCCCGCAGGGGTCCGGGATTGAGCCGTGCCGTGCAGGCACAAGCAGGCGGAATCCTTGAGGGATTGAGCGGAGCCAGCATAAACGCCGAGGAAATCATCCGATTGCTCGATCTGCGGCCGCTGCCGGTGGAGGGCGGGCACTTCCGCCAGTCCTACCGCAGCGGCATCGAACTCCCGCCGGAGGCGCTGCCGCCCGGGGTGCAGGGGCCGCACCCGCTCAGCACCACCATCTACTACCTGCTCACCAGCGAACCGGATTCGTATTCGGCGCTGCACCGCCTGCCAAGCGACGAGGTCTGGCACTTCTATTTGGGCGACCCGGTGGAGCTGCTGATGCTGTATCCGGACGGCAGCAGCCGCCTGGTGGAGCTGGGCTCCGATCTCGGCGCCGGCCACCAGGTGCAGCTGCTGGTCCCGGCCGAAGTCTGGCAGGGGGCCCGGCTGGTTCCCGGCGGCGAATTGGCCCTGATGGGCACCACGATGGCGCCAGGCTTTATCGACTCGGATTATGAGCAGGGCGATCCGGAGGGGTTGGCTGCCAAGTATTCCGAGCAGGCCGAGCGCATTCAGGCTCTGACGCGCTAGGTGGCGCTTTCCTTGACATACGGCTGGCCATCGGCGGCCGGAGCGACGCTCCGGCCCACTACCCCGGCCAGCACAATGATCGTGAGCAGATACGGTAGGGCGGTAAAGAGGTTGTTGTAGATGCTGGGGTAGCTCTGCTGAATGTTGGCCAGGAACGCGCCCAGATCGCCTGCCGGCGGGGCCAGCCGGATCGCCACCCCGAGCGCCTGGGATCCCATGAAGAGCAGCGCGCCGCCAAACGAACCAAGCGGCGTCCAGCGGCCAAAGATCATTGCCGCCAGCCCGATAAAGCCGCGGCCGGCAGTCATGCCGTTCTGGAATGACCCGGTTGCCTCCAGCGTGAGATAACCGCCCGCCAGACCAGCGAATATCCCTCCGAGCAGGACGTTCCGATAGCGCAGCCGGATGACGTTGATGCCGACCGTTTCCGCGGCTCGAGGGTGCTCGCCGACCGCCCGGGTCCGCAGGCCCCAACGGGAGCGAAAGAGCAGAACCTGGGTGAGCACGATCAGCACCAGCACCGACATGGCGATTGGCCCGACCGACAGAAACATCTCGAAGATCCATCCAACCACCGGCAAGTTCACCAGCGCCTCCGGTGGACGCAGCGATTTGAAGGTCCCGGCGCTCCCGAAGGGCTTGATCAGCCGGTTGAGGTAGCTGGTCAGACCCAGAGCCGTGATGTTGATGATCGTCCCACTGATGATCTGGTCGGCCCGTACGGTGATGGAGAGCCAGGCGTGCAGCAGCGAGATCAGCACCCCCGCCAGCACCGCAGCCAGCACGCCGAGCACCAGGGCTGGGGTCGCCCCGAAGAACAGCGCCGGCTCTACCGGCCGCGCTTCGTGGATGGTCAGCGCGGTCATGAAGCCGGCATAGGCCGAAAACAGCATCATCCCCTCGATGCCGATGTTGATCACCCCGCTGCGCTCGTTGAACACCCCGCACAGGGCGCCCAACGCGATCGGCGTGGCCAGCCCCAGGATGATCGGCGCGATGTGGCCGGTGGTGATGACATGCACCAGGTAGACCACGAACTGGATGATGAATCCCAGGACCGGGATATCGAAAAGCGCTTCCATCAGCCGACGACCTTCTCCCCGTAAGTGCGGGTGATGGTCTGCACCTCTTCGGTCTTGACCCCAGCGACCCGCAGGCGGAAGATCCGTCGCACGACCATCTCGGCCGCCAGGAAGATTAGGATGACCCCCTGAATGACGTCGATGATCTCAACCGGGACGTGTGCCTGGATCTGCATCAAGGGCGCGCCGGCCCGCATGGCGCCGAGCAGCAGCGCCGAAAACATGATTCCGACCGGGTGTCCCCGGCCAAGCAGCGCCACTGTGATGCCGTCGAAGCCGATGCTCGAACCGAAAACCGCCGGGTAGTAGCCCAGGCGCTGGATTTCGATCGCCCCGGCCAGGCCGGCGAAGGCACCGCACAAAGTCATGGTGAAAGTGAACAGGCGGCGAGGACTCATGCCGGCGTACCAGGCGGCAGTCGGATTGGCCCCGACGGTTCGAATCTCGAACCCCACCGTTGTCCGCCACAGCAGCCAGTAGCTGATAGGGATCACCGCGACGGCAATCAGCACCCCTAGATGGATCGTGGTATTCCCGTAGCCCACCAACGCTGCGTTTCCGATCGAGGCGGTCCGAGCAAAGGTCGGCCCCTGCGTGCGGAATACATCGTTCACCAGGCCCGAAATCACCAGCTGGAAGATCGCATTGAGCATGATGGTCGTGACGACCTCATGCGCGCCGGTGAATGCCTTGAGGAACCCCGGGATGAAGCCGGCCAGGCCACCAGCGACCAGCCCACCGGCAATCGCCGCTCCGATCGCCAGCAGTGTCGGCGCCTCTGCCAGCCGCGCCCCCACCAGCGCCGCGATAAACCCTCCAAACAGCACCTGTCCGGTGCCTCCGATGTTGAACAGGCCCGCCTTCAGCCCAACACCTACAGCCAGGCCGGTCAGGATCAGCGGTGTGGCCGCCACGATCGTATTGGCAAGACCCCGCATACTGCCAAACGCGCCTTCAATCAGGCTGCGGTAGGCAACCAGTGGAAGCAGCAGATCGATCTTGTGCTCCGGGCCGACCAATCCGGCGACAATGATCAAGATCGAGGCGACCAGCAGGGCCAGCAGGATCGACAACACCGGGATCAACACGATGCCGGCGTAGGACCTGAGGCGCTCCAGCACGCAAGCGCTCCTTAGCTGACCGTTCCCGCCGCTTCGACGTCGGCGGGGGCCCGGCCTCCGGTCGCCATCAGCAAACCGATCTCCTCCTTGTTGGCGGATGGGCCGTCAACGATGGCCACGATCTGGCCGCGGTACATCACGGCAATCCGGTCGGAGAGCTCCAGCACCTCGTCCAGTTCGGCCGACACCAGCAGGATGGCCGTGCCGGCGTCTCGTTTGCGAATCGTCTGATTGTGGATGAACTCGATGCTGCCGACGTCAAGTCCCCGCGTCGGCTGGTCGAGCACCAGCGCGTGCAGGTCACGGTTGAACTCCCGGGCAACGATCACCTTCTGCTGGTTGCCGCCGGACAAAGTTCCGGCAAGCACCGTCTCGGAGGGGGTCCGAATGTCGAATTCCTCGATCGTGTCCCGAGACCAGTCCTCGATTGCCGTATCATCCCGTTGGATTCCACGCGCGAACGGCCGCTGATAATACTGAGTCAGCACCAGATTGTCGGCCACCGTGAACGCCAGCACCAGGCCGTATTTCTGCCGGTCGCCCGGAACGTAGCCCAGCCCGAGTTCGCGGCGTGCACGGACCGGCAAATCGGTGATCTCCCGCCCGCCCAGACGGGTCGTCCCGCCCTGTGTCCGCCTGAGCCCGGTGATGGCCTCCACCAGCTCGTCTTGCCCATTCCCGGCCACTCCGGCGATGCCCAGGATCTCGCCTCCTCGTACCGAGAAGCTCACGCCCCGCACCACTTCCTGGCCCTGGTCTGAGACCACCCGCAGATCGTCGACCGCCAGCATCGGCTCGGCCGGGTGGGACACCCCGCGGTCGACCGTGAGCTGAACCTCGCGCCCGACCATCAGCTCAGCCAGATCATCCTCGTTGGTCTCGGAGGGGATGCGCGAACCCACCACCTTGCCGCGGCGGATGACCGTGATCCGGTCGGCGATCTCCAACACTTCGTACAGCTTGTGGCTGATGAAGATGATGCTGTGGCCCTCATCCGCCAGCCGTCGAAATACGGCGAAGATCTCCACCGTCTCCTGCGGCGTCAGGACCGCAGTCGGCTCGTCGAGCACCAGAATGCTCGCCTCACGGTACAGCGCCCGCAGGATCTCCACCCGCTGCTGCCAGCCGACCGGAAGGTCCTCCACTTTGGCATCTGGATCGATCTCAAAACCGAACCGGGCCCCCAGCTCGGTGATCCGCCGCCGGGCCTCGCGTCGGTCCAGGAAGATCCGGTTGGCCATCGTTTCGGCGCCGAGCAGGATGTTGTCTGCGACGCTCAGCACCGGCACCAGCATGAAATGCTGGTGCACCATGCTGATGCCGCGGGCGATGGCATCCGCTGGGTCGGAGATCTGGACCGGTTGGCCGTCAAGCAGAATCTCGCCCTCATCTGGACGGGCCAGTCCGAACAGGACATTCATCAGGGTGGTCTTTCCGGCGCCGTTCTCGCCGAGCAGGGCGTGAATCTCACCAGCCCGCACGTCGAGATCGATGCGGTCGTTGGCGACCACGCCGGGGTAGCGCTTGGTGATCC
>CAZGCX010000052.1:6411-12953 GCA_964524585.1 uncultured Anaerolineaceae bacterium | reverse complement strand
GATCTGCTGTCGCGGGACGTGCTGGAACCGCTGGGATACCAGGGCGCCACGGCCGATGAGGCCGGGGTGGCGATCCAGCAAGCGGTCTCCTACGCCCCAGATCTGATCGTCGCCAGCCTGACGCTGCCCGGCTTGAGTGGCAAGGACCTGCTGGTAGCGCTGCGTTCGCAGGGCATTCAGGTCCCGGTGCTGGTGACGGCCGGCAAGGGCAAGGAAGCCGACGCCATCCAGGCCTTCCGGCTGGGTGCCCGTGACTACCTGGTCAAGCCGCTGCGTGAGGCCGAGGTGCTGGCAGCCATCGAACGCGCCCTGCGCGAGATTCGGCTGCGCAATGAGCGTGAGCAGCTGGCTGGCCAGCTGGCCGATAGCCACAATCAGCTTGAGCAGCGGGTGCGGGAACTGACCACCATTTACGGAATCGGCAAGGCGGTCACCTCAACCACCAATCAGCGCGACTTGTTCGACAAGCTCATGCAGAGCAGCCTGAACGTCACCAGCGCCGATATGGGCTGGGTTCTGATCTTAGATGAAGACAGTGGGCAGCTACACCTGCGGGCGCAACGTGGGATGCCCAAGCCCCTGGCCAGCAAGCTGCATCAGGCTTGGGACGACGGGGTGAGTTCGCTGGTGATGCTCTCGGCCGAAGGGCTGCGCATTCACGGGGACGGTCTGGCGCAGTTCAAAATTGCACGCTTTGCCAAGGCGGCCCTGATCGTCCCGATTAAGGCGCGCGATCAGGCAATTGGGGTGATCACGGTGGCCCGCGAGCAGGCTAAGAAGTTCTCCGAGCCCAACCAGCGCATGCTAGAGGCGGTGGCTGATTATGCCTCGATCTCACTGATCAACGCCCGGCTGTTCCAGGCGCTGTCCGGCCGGGCCGAGGAGCTGCAAGAGGCAGTGGAGGAGACCCGCACTGGGTTGCAGGATCAGGCGGCCTGGGTGGGCCGGGTGCGGACCCACCTGACCGGACTACAAGAGCAACTCCCAGACTTGTTGGGGAGCGCCGAAACCCCCTCGCAGCGCAAGCGAATTCAGGTTTTGAGAGACGATCTGGCGACCTTGCTGGCCGAGCTGGATGACATGCCCTACCTGGACTCGGTCGCAAGCTGAGCCATACCCCAAAGGGCATGCAAAGGGGAAGTCCCTATGGGGTTGAGCTGTACCCCTGCGGGGCATGAAAAAGCGAATTCCCAAAGGACTGAGCCCGAGGCGAAGTCCCGGTGGGACTGAGCCGGATTCTTGCTCGGCTTGCACCGGCGATGAACCCGGGCATTCAGCCGTCTGGCTGCTCAACTCACTTTCATTCCGTGGCAGGCTTTGTGCAACTGACAAAAAGACCGGCTAAACTGAATTCCGTCCGCTGAATCTCAATTCATGGCCAACCCACTGATCCTGATCGCCGATGACAGCCCGGACATCCTGACCTACCTCCGGGAGGCGGTGCTGGGTCCGGCCGGCTATCGGGTGCAGGTGGCAGCTGACGGCAGTTCGGCGCTGCAGCTCGCTCAGCAGACCCACCCGGATGTCGTGATCACCGATCATCAAATGCCGAAACTGAGCGGCCTGGAGCTGACGCGCGAACTGTGCGCCACCCAGCCCCACCCGGCGGTGATCATGATGAGCAGTGACCGCAGCGACTCGCTGGTGATCGAGGCGATGCGGGCCGGGGCGTTCGACTTCCTGGCCAAGCCGTTCGAGGCCGAACTGCTGCTGGCAGCGGTGGGCCGGGCGTTGGCCCGCTACCCCGCCGGCGCCAGGCGAGCGAAGCCGATCGAACGGACAGCATCGGTGATCTCAACCGCCAGGCCGGCCGACAGCGGGTCGGGGGTGGACGATCTGCGGCGCCGGCTGGAAGAGCTTCAGTCCCTGGTGCAGCTCGGCCGGGCGGTGACCGAGAAGCTCGATCACCATGAGGTGCTCACTGAGGTGGTCAACGCCGCGGTCCGGTTGACCGGCGCCGAGGAGGGAAGCCTGCTCTTGCTGGACCAAGACAGCGGTGAGCTGTACATGCGGGCTTCCAAGAACTTCGACGAGCAGTTCGCGCAGACATTTAGGTTGGAAGTGCATGATTCGCTCGCCGGCCAGGTGATCAAGACCGGTGAACCGGTGCTGCTGGACGAGCAAACCCCCCAGAAGATCAAGACTTCCTATTTGGTGCGCTCCTTGATCTACGTGCCGCTTCAGGTGCGTGGGAATACGATTGGGGTACTCGGGGTGGACAACCGCAGGGCCGGCCGCACGCTGACCCGGGCCGACGTAGCCATCATGTCTGCGATGGCCGACTACGCCGCCATCGCCATCGAGAATGCACGGCTGTTTTCAACCAGCGAAGCCGAACGTCACAAGCTGGAGACGATTCTGGCCCAGGTGGAGAACGGTGTGATCGTGATCGATCCCGAGGGCCGGCTGCTGATCATGAATCGGACCGCCCGCGAGGCGCTGGGGGTAGACGGGGATTGGTCCGGCCGCAGCTTGAGGCAGGTGGTTACCGATCCCCGCTTGCATTCGGTTTTCGCATCTGCCGGCAAGTTCTCCCGGAGAGCAGAGGTCGAGCTGGACGACGGCCGGGTATTCAGCGCTCAACGCACGCCGATCGAGGGAATCGGCCAGGCGATCGTGATGCAGGACATCACCAAACTGAAGGAACTAGACCGGGTCAAGTCTGACTTCGTGACGGCCGTCTCGCATGACCTGCGATCGCCGCTGACCGCCATATTGGGCTACATCGAGCTGGTCGAACGGTCAGGCGACCTCAATCAGCAGCAGCACGAGTTCATCCGACGGGTGCGATTGAGCGTGGGCCAGATCACTGATCTGGTGAGCAACTTGCTGGACCTGGGACGGATCGAGGCCGGACTGGATGAAGCAAAGGAACTGACGCCGATCGGTATGTTGGCGCGCTATGCGCTGGAGAGCATGCGGGCCACCGCCGAGGGCAAGGGGCTTAGCCTGAAACTGGATTTGCCGGACGACCTGCCGATGGTTTGGGGTGCGCCAATCCGCTTGCGCCAGATGGTCGGCAACTTGATTGACAACGCCATTAAGTACACACCGGCCGGTGGCTGGGTTTCAGTTGCCGCCCACCAGGAAGGACAGCAGGTGATCCTGACGGTTGGGGACAACGGACTGGGAGTGCCGGCCACCGACCAGCCGTATCTGTTCGATAAGTTCTTCCGTGCCAGCAATGCTCCGGCCGATCTGCACGGCAGTGGGCTCGGTCTGTCGATTGTGAAATCGATCGTGGAGAATCACGGCGGGCGGATCTGGCTCGACTCACAGCCCGGGCAGGGGACGACTTTCAACGTGGTCTTGCCCACCGAACCGGTCCGACGCGCAGCCTAGCACCGAGTTCGGCTGGCACCATACGCCGCCGGGGATGGCTTGGCACACCAGCGCTCGCCACTCCAAACTGACAACCGCCGCTTAAAAGAGCGCCTCCACCGGGGCGGTGAGGGGTCTTCCCGGTGGAGGCCTTCGCCAAAGGAGGAGACAGCGGTGAGCGCAGGGGTCTGTCTCCGGCCCTATAATAGCCCGCGCAGTCATGAAACCGTCATGCCGAACGTCATACCGGTTTTGTGACCTTCTTCACCATGGCCCGCAGCAAACAAACTCCCCGTGATCTAAGGCGCCGACTGGAGCGGCTGGAACGGCGCAAGTCGCCATCCCGGCGAACCTCGCGAGAGCCGCCGGTCGCACCGGCCGGCCTGCCTGCGGCCGTGCCGGGGCTGCCCCCGGGGGACGAACTCAGCAACATCCACGGCTCGACCTATCGTATCGAAAAACGGTACGCCGCAGACCATGTCCATGGTTCCAGCTCGCTGAACGAACTGTTCGGTTTCGAGTCGGCGCTGGCCGCAGAGGTGGCGGGAGACGTCTCGCTGCGGCCCACCGACCCGCGCCAGTGGGCGTTCGTCGATCTGGAGACCACCGGGCTATCGGGAGGCGCAGGCACGCTGGGCTTCCTGGTTGGGATCGGCGCGTTCACCGATAACGGCTTTCGGTTGCGCCAATACTTCTTGCGAGATCCAGCGGAGGAGCCCGCAATGCTAGAGGCCTTGCGTGAGGATCTGAATCAGGCCGCGGGCATGGTGAGCTTCAATGGCCGAGCCTTCGACCTGCCGCTGTTGGAGACGCGCTACACGGTTGCCTTACGCGACCGCTGGCGACTGACCCGAGTTCCGCATCTGGATCTGCTCTACCCCTCACGCCGACTGTGGAGCAGTTCGTTGGCCGATTGCCGCCTCTCGACGCTCGAGCAGCAGGTGCTGGGCATTGAGCGCACGGAGCAGGATGTACCCGGGGCGCTGATCCCGGGGATGTATTTGGACTACCTGCGCACCGGCGATGCATCGGAGATGACCCGGGTGATCTACCACAACGCTATCGACATCCTCTCGCTGGTGGGACTGGCCAGTCAGGTGCTCCACCGGCATGCGGTGGAGCAGCCAGATTCGCTTTCCTCCGGCGAAGCGCTGGCGGTCGCCCGCTGGCATCAGGGCGCCGGGCGGATCGAGGATGCCGACGCGGCTTTTCAGGCGGCCGTGGAGGGAGATCCTGAACCGCAACAGCGACGCGAGGCGTTGCGCTGGTACACCGCGCATCTCAAGCGCGACAACCGCCGGGAACAAGCGCTGGCTGGTTGGGAGCAGTGGCACTCGCTGGATCCAACCGATCCGTTCCCCTGTATCGAACTGGCGATGTTTTACGAGTGGCATGCCAGGCAATTGCAGCCGGCGTTGGACTGGTCGCTGCGCGCCCGGCAGGCGATCGAGGGTTGGCCGAAGGGCTGGCGGAGACAGCAGTCGCTGGCGGACATCGACCACCGCATCGCGCGTTTGCAGCAGAAGTTGGGTGGTTGAGGCCTAGGCCGGGGAGTCGACTTCCTGCCGCACAGTGCGGTACAGGTGTTCCGCTTTGAGCTCTTGGAGCGTGTAGCAAGGGGCGCCGAGCCGCTCGGCGAGCGATCCGGCCAGCCCCTGGTCGAAGGCCGCGTGCTCCATGTTGATTACCACCGACCGAATCTCTGCCTCCCGCAATCGATCCGCCACCTGCATCGCTTCCTCCTGCGGCGGGAGGGTCCCCATCGATACGTTGCCGGCTCCATCGGTGAGCAGCAGCATCAATGGCAGCACCTCCGGGCGGCTGATCCGCTCGCGGGTGAAGAGCTCCAAGGCCTGCGCTAGGCCGGCCGACAGCGGGGTCTTGCCGCCCACCGGGATATCGGCCAGTGCCCGCTGCGCCAGCTGGATCGAGTTGGTCGGCGGCAGCACGGTCAGCGCCCGGTCTTTCTGAAAAACTACCAGCCCAACCCGGTCGCGCCGCTGGTAGGCGTCAGTCAGCAGCGAGAGTATGGCGCCCTTGGTGGCAGACATGCGTTCGGCGACCGCCATCGACCAGCTGGCGTCAACCACAAACAGGATCAAATTGGCGGCCTTGCTGACCCGGACTTTGCGTTGTAGGTCCGAGGGTTGAATGGCGACCGCCACGTCTTCGGGCTCGCGCCGGCTCTGGTAGGGGGCCGCCGCCCGAAAGGTGGCGTCAAAGGCCAGATCGGGATTGGCTTCGTTGGCCGGCCGGGCTGAGATGTAGCGGCCCCGGCGGCGATCGGATCGGGTCTGGGTGCGCCGACCGCCCTGCTTGCGGGTCAGCCGATCGATTGGGTTATCAATTCGGCGAGGAACGAACGATTCGCCGACCTTGACCTTGTCGCCGCCCTCCCACCAGCGGGCGTGCAGCGAGTCGACCGCCGTCTGTTCCACCGGTTTGGCCTGGCCCAGCTTCCGCTCATCGGGCTCGACCTCGGCGGCTACGCCCTGGCGCTGACTTTTTTTGGGGCTGGTTCCTGTTGTTCGGAGGCGTCCGGATCGGCCTGCGAAGTTGCTCCGCCTTGGCTGTGCAGCTGCTCGAGCCGCTGTTCCAGGTCGGTCAACTTGATCTCGCTCTGTTGGAACAATCCCTTGCGCAGGCGGTGGGGCAGGGCCAGCTCTGCCGCGCGTGCAATGTCGGCCTGGTTGATTGCCAGGCGCCCTTCGAAAGCGGCCTGGGCGGTGGCGGATTTTAGGATCACCAGGTCGGCGCGGTGGCCGTCTACCCGCAAGGAAGAGGTCAGTGCCGCGATCGCTTGCAGGTTGTCGTCAGAGTAGGTCACTTTGTCGATGAGCTCGCGGCCGGCCGCAATCTGCTGCGAGAGCGCTCGCTCCTGTTCGTCCCAGGCGGCGCGGAAGGCGACCGGATCGGATTCGAAAGCCAGGTTGCGTTCCATGATCATGACCCGGTCATCCGGGTCGGAGAGCCCACGAATGTCGACCGACAGAGCGAAGCGATCCAGCAGCTGTGGGCGAAGATCACCCTCCTCTGGATTCATGGTACCGACCAGGATGTAGCGGGAGGGGTGGCTGAAGGATATTCCTTCCCGCTCGACGATGTTCATCCCCAGCGCGGCCGAGTCCAGCAGCAAGTCAACCACGTGGTCGTCGAGCAAGTTGACCTCATCGATGTAAAGAAAGCCGCCGTTCTCAAGGTAAAGCCTTAACCTGTCTGCT
>CAZGCX010000052.1:0-6401 GCA_964524585.1 uncultured Anaerolineaceae bacterium | reverse complement strand
AGCACGCCCGGCTCGAAGTGTCGCTCACCCTCCTTGATGGCGCGCTCGATGTCCAGCGTGCCGACCACCCGGTCTTCGGTGGCAGAGACCGGTAGATCCACAAAGGAGGTGCGCAGCACGACTGTCGGCAGGCTCTCGCCGGAGGCCGCCCGTTCCTTGCACTCTGTGCACCAGGTAGTGGGCTGGTCGGGGTCGCAGTTGAAGCGGCAATCAGCGACGGCGCGTACTTCGGGAAGCAGCGCTGCCAGTCCGCGTGCGGCGGTCGATTTGGCGGTGCCGCGCTCGCCGCGGATCAACACCCCACCGATCCGGGGATTTACCGCGTTCAGAATAAGAGCGCGTCGCATGCGCTCTTGGCCGACAATGGCGGTGAATGGATAAACAGGAGCCAAATCAGGTTGTCCCGAGCGGTCGAGGGCCGCTCAAAGGCGCTCGCGCGGCATTATACCTTATGGGGGAAACGGGCCGGCGGCGTCGAAATACGGCGTCCTGGCCGCACGGCAAGGGCCAGCAACCCCAATCGGGCATCCTGGTCTGAGCGCAAGGGCAGGCAGGCACCCAAAAATGGGCACAGGTTGTCAATGCCCTGCCCAGCCTTTATAATGCCTGGACGTGTCCGCTAGGAGCGTTTGTATTTATGGCAGGTGATAATCTGGAGAGTGAAGTCGGGGAAACAGAAGCACAGCAAGTAGCGGACGTCCACCCGATGGACGCACTCCTGGAGTCCGAAGATTACGATCTGGATGCGCCCAAGCGGGGCGAGATCCGGCTCGGCACGATCGCCCGCGTGACTGAGGCCGATGTGTTGGTCGACATCGGTGCCAAGTCGGAGGGCGTAATCTCTGGACGCGAGCTGGACCAACTGCCGGACGAGCAGCGGGCCAACCTGGCGATCGGCCAGGAAATCAATGTGTATGTCGTGCGCTCAGGCGGCCGAGGCGGTGCGCCTGAGCTTTCTCTTACCCGGGCAGCCGAAGAGCAGGACTGGGTACAGGCTGAAGAGTTGCTGGAGAGCAAGGAGATCTACGAGGGCGAGATCACCGGCTACAACAAGGGCGGGTTGATCGTCCGCATGGGCCGGCTGCGGGGCTTTGTGCCGGCCTCGCAGGTCAGCCAGACCCGCCGGCGCCGGGCAGTGGGCGAGACCCCTGAGCAACGCTGGGGAGAGATGGTTGGTGAGCAGCTGGTCAGCCGCGTGATCGAGGTGGACCGGCGCCGAAATCGCCTGATCCTCTCTGAGCGTTCAGCGGCGCGCGAGGCCCGGGAGGCGCTCAAGGAGCGCCTGATTTCCGAACTGGCAGTTGGCGAAACTCGGACCGGCCACGTGATCAGCCTGGCTGATTTCGGCGCCTTCGTCGACATCGGCGGTGCCGATGGCCTGGTGCACATCTCGGAGATCTCCTGGAAACGCGTAGGGCACCCTAAAGAGGTGCTGAGCGTTGGGCAGGAGGTGCGGGTAAAGGTGCTGGGGGTCGATCCGGACCGCAATCGGATCAGCCTCTCGATCCGTGCCCTGGAAGACAACCCGTGGGAGATGATCTACGATCGCTTCTCCGAGGGGCAGCTGGTAGAGGGCACGGTAACCAAGCTGACCAAGTTTGGGGCATTCGCTGCCATCTCCGGCCTGGAGGATTATGGTATCGAGGGACTCATTCATATTTCCGAATTGTCAGATCGACATATCGCTCACCCAGACGAGGTGATTCAGGAGGGGCAGAAGATCACGATGCGGGTGCTGCGGGTGGACGTCATCCGCCACCGGATCGGGCTCAGCCTCAAACGAGTCGACTCCACCGAATATGCAGACTTGGACTGGCAGACTGCCGTACAGGAACAAAGTCAGCCGTCCCCGGAACCCGAGACAGTAGCCGACTTTGACGCCGAATTGGAGGCCGAACAGGCGCTGTCTCAGCCGGAACCCGCAGAGGCCGGACCGAGTGCAGCGCCCGACGATGCGGCGAGCCCGGCTTCGGAGGCCGAGCCACAGGCGGAGTCTTTTGGGGCTGAACCGGGGCCGGAGACCTCGAGTACTGATCAGGAGCCGGACAGCGTTGCCGCAAGCGGCGAACCGAGTGGACCGGAAGGTGGGGTTGCGTCCGAGCCCGCAAACGGGCATGATTCGGATGGTGAGGTCCCGGCCGAGCCCATGGTAGAGGGTGAGATGCCGACGGAGGAAGTCCAGGCCGAGACCGAGGAAGCGGGACAGACTCAGGAGTAGCCGGTTCACCGTATGCTCATCTCGCTGATCGGCATCGAGAGGTGCACTTTGGTAGAATCGGCCGAACGCAGGAACTGAATCGAGATCACGACTCGTGGCCAATCAAATGGAACGCTTCACACAACGGGCCCGTAGAGTGCTCAGCCTGGCACACGAAGAAGCTGAGCGCCTACACCACAACTACATCGGCACCGAGCACCTGCTCCTTGGGCTGATCAAGGAAGAGGGCGGAGTTGCCGGGCAGGTCCTGCGCGATCTGGGGCTGGATCCGGCCCGGGTGAAAGAGATGGTCGAGCGCCTGACCGGCGTCGGCCGGCACGCCGGGAACCGGATTGAGTTGGCGCCGGGCACCGAGCAGGTGATTCAGATGGCGATCGAAGAAGCGCGCCGCATGGGTCACCATTACATCGGAACCGAGCATCTGCTGCTGGGCATGGTGCGTCAGGGTGAGGGCGTCGGAATCGACGTGCTGCGCCGGCTGGGAATCACGCCGGAGCAAATCCGTCGACAGATTCGACGCAAGCTGCAAGAATCCCCCACCAGCCGCCGCGGCGCGGTGGCCGGCAATCGGGAACGCAAGGATTCTACGGTCAAGACCCCACTGGTCGACCAGCTGGCGGCTGACCTGACCGGGTTGGCAGACGAGAACAAGCTGGACCCGGTGATCGGGCGCCAGATGGAGATCGAGCGGGTCATTCAGATCCTGGCCCGGCGCACCAAGAACAATCCGGCGCTGATCGGCGAGCCCGGAGTGGGCAAGACCGCCATCGTCGAGGGACTGGCGCAGCGGATCATCAGCGGAGATACCCCCGAGCCGTTGCTCGGCAAGCGAGTGCTGCAGTTGGACGTGGGCTCGCTGGTGGCCGGCACGATGTATCGGGGCCAGTTCGAGGAACGCCTCAAGCGAGTCATCGACGAACTGAAGTCATCCGGCGCGATCCTGTTTATCGACGAAGTGCACATGCTGGTGGGCGCCGGTTCGGCAGGCTCATCGGTGGACGCAGCCAACATCCTCAAGCCGGCGCTCTCGCGCGGCGAGCTGCAGGTGATCGGGGCCACCACGCTGGACGAATACCGCAAATACATCGAAAGCGACTCGGCACTGGAGCGCCGATTCCAGCCGGTGTTTGTGGACGAGCCCTCGATTGAGGAAACCATCGACATTTTGCGCGGCGTCCGCGCTCCCTACGAAAACCATCACAAGCTGGTGATTACCGACGAGGCGTTGGAGGCAGCCACTCATTTGTCTTCCCGCTACGTCACCGACCGCTACCTGCCTGACAAGGCGATCGATCTGATCGACGAGTCGGCATCTCGGGTGCGCATGTACAAGAGCCCGGCAGCGCGATCGCTGCGCGAGGCGACTCTGGAGCTGCGCGAGGCTCGTGAGCAGCATGCGCTGGCGATCGAAGAGGCGCGCTACGACGATGCGCAGGAGCTGATGGAGCAGGAGACCGAGCTGCAGGAGAAACTGGCCCGGCTCAAGGCCGGCTGGGAGCGCAGTGAAGACAGCCCCAAAGTGACCGCCGAGGACATCGCCGAAGTGGTGTCGATGTGGACCGGTGTGCCGGTAATGCAGATCGCGCAAGAGGAATCGGAGCGGCTGCTGCAGATGGAAGAAGTGCTGCACGAGCGGATCGTCGGCCAGAACGAGGCGATCGAGGCCATTTCGAAGGCCGTGCGGCGTGCCCGGGCAGGATTGAAAGATCCCCGCCGGCCGGTTGGGTCATTTGTGTTCCTGGGCCCCACCGGGGTCGGGAAGACCGAGCTCACCAAGGCGTTGGCTGGTTTCTTGTTTGGCAGCGAAGACGCCCTGATCCAGATCGACATGTCGGAATTCATGGAACGGCACAGCGTCAGCCGGTTGGTCGGCGCGCCTCCGGGATACGTGGGCTACGATGACGCAGGCCAATTGACCGAAGCTGTCCGGCGCCGGCCGTACTCCATCGTGGTCTTCGATGAGATCGAGAAGGCCCATACTGAAGCGCACAACATGCTGCTGCAGATCATGGAAGAAGGTCATCTGACCGATGCTCGCGGGCGGAAGGTCGATTTTCGCAACGCCATCATCGTGATGACCTCCAACCTGGGCGCCGAATTGATTATGAAGCAGGCCGAGCTCGGCTTCGCAGTGCAGCGCGACGTCGAGGTCGAGGAGAAGTTGGCGTACAAGGAGATGCACCGCAAGCTGACCGAGGCGCTGCGGCGTGAGTTCCGGCCGGAATTCGTTAATCGGGTGGACTCGATCGTGGTCTTCCACGCGCTGACCATGCCACAGATCAAGCAGATCGTCGATCTGGAGCTGGCAAAGGTGGCGGCGCGCTTGGAGGAACACAGCATCACCCTGCAGGCCAACGATGCGGCTCGCGAGGTCTTGGCCAAGCTGGGCTACGACCCCGAAATGGGAGCCCGGCCGCTACGTCGGGTGATCCAGAACCGGGTGGAAGATCGCCTGTCTGACGCGTTGCTGACCGGTGAGTTCCAGGATGGCGACTCGGTGCTGGTGGAAGCCGACGGCGAGGATGAGATCGTGCTCACCCATGGTGCCAGACAGGACAACGAAGAGGAGCAGGAGCAGGCGCTCGCCCCGGGCTGAGGCACAACCGGAGTCCCAATCGGGCCGAGCACAGCGATCGCCCGTTGGGAGTGAGCCCAGCGCCCGATCATAGAGACTTGTGGCCCGGCCGTGCGCCGGGTCCCTTTTTTTTCCTCCATTTGCCGTGATTGAAGCCGCCAATCGGGCCGGTTGCGGGCGGCCCTCCGATATAATGCTGGGCGCAACTCAATAGGCATTCCCCTTGGCCAAAGTCAAGACCCAATACGTCTGTCAGCAATGTGGTCGCACCGCGCCGAAGACGCTGGGGCGTTGTCCACAATGTGGCGCCTGGAACAGCATGCTGGAGGAGCGGATCGAGCCGGCAGCCTCGGCGCGTGCCGCCACCAGCGGGCGCACTCCAGTGCGGCTGCATGAGATCGACGACGGCGGTGGCAAGCTGCTTCCACTCTCAATCGGAGAATTCGCCCGAGTGCTGGGCGGAGGAATCATGCCCGGCTCGCTGGTGTTGATCGGCGGGGACCCCGGGATCGGCAAGTCGACCCTGCTGCTGCAGCTGGGCGCTTCCAGTGCACAAAGCAGCCGGGTGCTGTATGTATCGGGCGAGGAGTCTCTGGGCCAAATCAAGAGCCGTGCCACGCGGCTATCGAACGGGGCGGCACCGCTCGACGATTTCTATCTGGTCAGCGAGACCGATATCGATTCGGTGCTGGCCCACATTGACCGATTGCAGCCGCAGATGGCCGTGATCGACTCAATTCAAACCATGCGTAGCGCCGAGATCGAATCGGCGGCTGGTTCGATCTCACAGGTTCGGGAATGTGCCTCTAGACTGCAGCAGCTGGCCAAGTCGTCCGGGGTGGCGGTGTTCCTGGTGGGGCACGTCACCAAAGAAGGGGCCATCGCCGGACCGCGGGTGCTGGAGCACATGGTGGATACGGTGCTGTACCTGGAAGGCGACGCGTACCACAGTTATCGGTTGTTGCGTTCGGTCAAGAACCGCTTCGGCGCCACCACTGAGGTCGGGGTCTTCGAGATGGCCAGCGACGGGTTGCGAGAGGTCGCCAATCCATCCGAAGCATTCTTGGCCGAACGGCAAGCTTCGGCGCCTGGATCAGCAATTGCGGTGACGCTGGAGGGCACTCGTCCGTTGCTGGTCGAGGTGCAGGGGCTAACCAGCCCGACCAGCTTTGGAAATCCGCGCCGGCGGGCCACCGGCATCGACCCCAATCGGCTGCTGCTGATCACTGCGGTGCTGACCCGGCGGGTGGGGATGCAGCTTTCGGATCAGGACGTTTTCGCCAATGTGGTGGGCGGGCTTCAAGTGCGGGAGCCGGCAATCGACCTGGCGGTGGCAGCTGCCATTGCCTCTTCGGTGCGCGATCGTCCGCTGCCGGGCGACCTGGCGCTGCTGGGGGAGGTCGGTCTTTCCGGAGAGTTGCGCAGCGTGCCGCGAACTCTCGAGCGGCTGATGGAAGCCGCCAAGCTTGGTTTCAAGCGTGTCCTGCTGCCGGGACGGCCTCCACCGGAACTGCCGGACGGACTTGAAGTGCATTCGATGCGCAGCCTGCGAGAGGCGCTGAACTTCGCCCTGCCATCCGGCTGAGCCGGATGCGAAGTCCCCGTGGG
>CAZGCX010000051.1:0-13317 GCA_964524585.1 uncultured Anaerolineaceae bacterium | reverse complement strand
CGAGGGATCAGATCTTAAAGGTTTCACGGAGCGGCGAGATTCTATCATGTGGCCCTCAGGGGTCGCTTTGGCCACCGAAAGCTGGCGAGTATAATCGCACAAATGTCTGAAGGACCGATTATGCCTGGCGGCAATGGCGTATTTCGCACGCTCTCACTGCGGGTTCGTCTGATCCTGCGGCTGATGGTCGATCGCCGGGTCAACCCGCTCATTAAGCTGATCCCGCTCGCCTCGCTTGCGTATCTGATTATCCCCGATCTGGTGCTCGGCCCACTGGACGACGCGGCGGTGGTTGGATTGGCGGGCTACATTTTTGTCGAGCTGTGCCCACCGGAAGTGGTCAAGGAGCATATGGATCGCCTGACCTCGGTGGTTGAAGGTTCGTACCGCGAATTGGATGACGATCAACCGGGCAAGGACGGGTGACACCCGGGCAGTTCCCAGAGGCACACACGGCGGCTGCGGCCGCTTTTTCTTTAGCCTACCTCGCCAGGGGTTCCATCATATAGCTCAGGAGCCCGGAGGTCGCGGCCCACTGCGCCACCAGCATGAGCAGCGTGATCAGCAGCACCACCAGCGCCACCGCCAGCAGCACCCGGCGAATCATCCGCTGGAGGTCGGCTGCGGAGTCGCACTCGGTAGCGGGGTTGGGCTGGGCGGCGGGGTCGCCGATGGCGTGGGCGTTACTGCGCCCTCCAGAGTCCAGAAGCGCACCATGACCTCGTTCTGTTCGCCTAGCAACCCCTGGTCTTCGCCGCGGTAGAAAGCCCGCAATCCGCCGGCGTTTCCAGTGGTCACCTCAATCGTGTCGTTGCCTTGGAATTCGAGCAGCTCGCCAGCAGCCGGCCGGCCGCGATAGACCTCTTCTCCATCGACCTGAACCACCACAAAGCTTCGGCTCTCGACCAACAGCCGCAAATCAACTACGCCGGTCAGGACGCTGGTGAACTCCAGCGTCGCAGTGGGACTGCCTGGAACGGCCAGCGCCTGCTCGACCGCCGGGAGGGTCGCTTCGCTGGCCAGTTCTGGGGTGAAGGTCGGGATCAGGAACGGCGAGGCTGCTTGGGTCCGTTCCCGCAGTGAGGTCGCCAGCCGGCCCAAGCCCCAGATGAGCACTGCCAGCACTGAGACGGTGATCAGGGCAGCGATAATCAGATCGGCGGAGATACGACGGGGGCGGACCGCCACCGACGGACGCGTGGCCGCTTCTTCAAAGCGCGCCCGCTTGAGTGGACGGGTTCGCTGCGAGTGTATAACTTCGTTGTAGCGTTCCAGCAGCGTTTTGAAGTCCAGCCCAAGGTACTCTGCGTAGTTTCGAAGGAATCCCCGGGCCTGGACCTGGGACGGGAGAGCCGCCAAGTCGCCGCGTTCAAGGGCGTCCAAGTAGCGGGCGCGAATCCGAGTCGAGCGCTCCGCTTCGTCGAGGGTCAGGCCAAGACGGCTTCTCGCTTGCATGAGAAGCTTGCCAATCTCTTCCATCGCTACTGGCCTAAGCCCGCCAGACTATTCGGATTCGGTGTCTTCCTCGATGTCGGTCGTTTCCGATTGGGATGGCTGTGGTCCAGCTATCGCGCTGGCCGCGTCCAGAGGCCAGTCATCTTCGAGCGTGCGCTCGGATTCGTCAGCGGATTCGCCTTCGGCTTCGGCGTCGGCCTCCTCCGCCTCCAATTCGGCTTGCAAATCGGTGAAGCTGCCAACAGCCTCGATCTCTTCCTCAACCGGTTCAACCTTAAAGGCCGACTCGGGCGGAAGGTCCTCCGCATGCACCACGACCATCAGATCGGGGATAAGGTCCACCGTCAACCGAGCCGGAACCGAATGAACGCCAAGAGTCTTCAGCGGCTCGCTATCGATCTGGTGCCGATCCAGTTCGACCCCAGTCGCTTCCCGTATGGCGTCGCTGATCATCTGGGTGGTGACCGACCCATAGAGCTTGCCGGTCTCGCCAGCTCGCATCGGGAAATTAAGTTGAATGCCGTTCAAGCGGTCAAAAACCGCCGTCATCTCCTGGTTAAGCCGTGCCCGCTCCTCGGCGGCCGACTCACGGATCCGCCCGGCCTGCTTTAGGGCACCGTCGGTGGCCAATGTGGCCATCCCTTGCGGGATCAGGTAGTTTCGGCCGTACCCGTCCGCAACCCGTTTGACATCGCCGGCTCGACCAAGCTTATAGACATCTTTGAGCAACATCACCTTCATATGCTGTCGTGCCTTCCTTTTCTGCCCTGGTCAGGATTCTCGACAAAATCAGGGCGTCGATGCGCTCGACGCCCGGAGGCGAGGATTCTACCAGAGATCATTCTACCGTTCGCTCCATGACCAGCCCGTCCTCGCCGTCCCGATAGTAGCCGGGCCAAACGTCGACTTGCACGTAGCCCATCTGCTGATACAGGCTCAGCGCGGTGGTGTTGCTAGTACGAAGCGAAAGGCGCACCCGCTCAGTGCCCAAAGCCAGCTCGCATGCTTCCATCAGCTGCCGTCCCACGCCCCGCCGGCGGTGGTCCGGATGGACGCCGATCGAGGCAATCCAGCCCAGGGACGGTTTGCGATCCCCAATCACGAACCCCACTACCTGACCACCGGAAAGCGCTTTCAGGCGGCAGGTGCGAGGAAAGGTCAGGGCGGCCAGCACTTCGATCCAGGGCCACGAGTCGGCCCCAAAGCAGATTCGCTCCAGCGCCACAATCGGGCGCAGGTCGCGCCAGGTTGCGGTGAGGATCTGTGTCTCGGATCGGCCGCGTGCGTCGGCGGCGAGGCTCAGCTTGGCTCCCTCATCTAACATTGAGTGCCGGATCGCTGCTGTTCCACAGCTGAAGTCCGGCCGTCAGATTGATAACGGGCCGCGCAGATTCGCGCGGCCCGTGTCAGTTCAGACTCATTTGGGGCTATTCGCCGCCCTGGCGAAAGCCCTCCAGCAGGCTGGTGAACTCCATCGGAAAAATGAACTTGGTGGCCGGGCTGGTGCCCATCGCTTTGAGGGTCTCGAAATACTGCAGGGTCATGGTCTTCTGGTCGATGCCCTGTGCCGCGCCGTAGATCTTTTCCAGAGCGGCCGCGAAGCCTTCTGCTCGCAGCAGTTGCGCCTGCCGCTCGCCTTCCGCCACCAGGATGTTGGCCTGCTTCTGGCCTTCGGCCGTGAGAATGGCAGCTTGTTTTTCGCCGGTGGCCACGTTGATGTCGGCATCCCGCTGACCGGTCGACTCGGTGACGACTGCGCGCCGCACCCGCTCGGCGGTCATCTGCCGGTTCATGGCGTCCTGCACCTCTTTTGGCGGGAGGATCTCACGGATTTCGACGTTGGTCACCTTGACGCCCCAGCGCTCGGTGACCTCATCCAGCTTGGCCCGCAACATCTGGTTGATCTTGTCGCGCTGTGAGAGCACGTCGTCCAGCGGAATACCGCCGATGACTGAGCGCAGCGTGGTGGTGGCGATGCCTTCGGCTGCGGTTTCGAAACTGCCGACCTGCAGCACCGTCAGGGTGGCCTCGACCACTTTGAAGTACCACAGGAAGTCGATATCGATCGGAGCGTTATCCAGCGTAATTGCGGTCTGGCGCGGAATCTCGCGCACTTGCTCTCGCAGGTCCACCTTCTGCCCGCGATCGATAAACGGGATCAGCAGCACCAGACCGGGGCCCTTCTGGCCCAACGACCGTCCCAACCGGAAGACCACGATCCGTTCGTACTCCTGCACAATACGGACCGCGCTGGCCAGGAAGAACAGACCAACCAGTCCAACCCCGCCGACCAAACAGAAAACACCAGTAAACTCAGGCATCAGTCTCTCCTCTTATGGATGTGCCCTTCACAACGACTCAAACCTCCGGCTCAATCCCCCTTGGATTTCGCCGGGCAGCTTCCCACCGTAATGACTTACTTCTCCGGCTCAATCCCCGTGGGATTTCGCCGGGCAGCTTCCCACCGTAATGACTTACTTCTCCGGCTCAACCACCAGGATCAACCCCTCCCGGCCCACCACCTTCACCTTGCTGCCGACCGGAACCTCGCCTCGAGCGGTCACGGTCCACAGCTCCCCGGCGATGTAGGCTGAGCCGGTCGGATCGATGGCGGTACGGAGCTCGCCGACCTGCCCAACGACCTTAGTCAGATCGTGTGTTGGCGCGCTGCGAAGTGCCTCCATGGTGGTACGCACCACCAACCAGAAGAACCCTGCCGACAATGCACTGGTTGCCAACGCCACCCACAGGTTTACCGCCGGACCGCCCGCCTCGGTCTGAAACAAGAAGGCTGACCCGATTGCCAGCACGATCGCCGAGCCCAGCAACCAGATGCCCCGGTGGGCCCGCCAAACTGAGATGATAAACAGGGCCATGCCGAGCGCGATCGGCAACAGCGCCCAACCATTGACCGGCACCAGCAAGGTGCCGAGCCCGGCCGCCACCAGCGCCAGGATGGCCAGGCCCTCCAGAATTCCGGTCCCCGGAGTGACGATTGCCAGCGCCACCAGCCATAGCCCTGCGACCAGAACCAGATACAGCAGATTAGGTAGAAGTGGTGAATCTAGCATCGCGACGCCCTCGTGGATCAACGTTAACCGGATTGTCGCAAGGCCACTGGCCAGCCAGCCGACAATCAGCAGACAACTTGGACCTCAAAGGGCTTTCTTGTAGATCCGGTAGACCTTGTAGACCTCAGCGCCGAACAATGCGATGCTCTTCTGGACCTTATCGTTGCTCTCCAGGATCCAGCTCATTTCGCCTTGAGCGTATCCCTTACGGTACGCGGTTTCCGAGAGCTCGAGCAGCAACAGCGACTCGAGACCAAGGCCCTGATACTCCGGAAGCACCCCGAGCGCCCAGGCCCGCAACCAATTCATTTTTGGCCGGACCTTCCAGTGCCAGAGCATCTTCAACAGCGTCACGATTTCCGGCGTACCCGGCCGTGGGTAGGCTCGCAGGAGCGGCTGATTGAGATCCGGCAGGGCGATTCCGAACGCCACTGGTTTGCCGTCCCGCTCCAGGATCGGCACGAAGTCCGGATCCACAATCTGCTTCAGGTTCTTGGCCAGCAGCTCGACTTCGCCGTCGGTCATCGGAACAAAGCCCCAGTTGGCCTGCCAGATCGCGTTGTACATGGTTTTGATGCGATCGACTTCGTTGTCGAAGTCTTTCATGTCGACTGTGCGCAGCACCAGGTTGTAGCGTTTGCGAAGCTTCTGGCTGACGCGCTTGACCTTCTCCGACATCGAAGCCCGAACCTCAGCGATGTCCATGGCATAGGCCCACAAGTCCATCGCCTTCTCGAAACCCGCCCCCTCGATGTAGCCTTGATAGCGCCGTGGGTTGTAGGTCATCAGAATGCGCGGCGGATCGTCGAAGCCTTCTACCAGCAGGCCAAGCTCGTCATTGGTGGAGTACTGCATCGGTCCGATCATCTCGTTGTGACCCGCCTGGTGCAGCTTGCGCTCGGCGGTCTGCAACAATGCAGTCGCCGCCTCTGGATCGTCCAAAACCTCGAAGAATCCAAAGAAGCCCGCATTGGCCCCATGCACTTCGTTATACAGGTGGTTGGTGAAGGCGCCGATGGTCCCAACCCGGGTGCCGTTGCGGCGAGCGATATAGAAAGTCGCCTGCGCGTGCTCAAAGAAGGGGTTCTGCTGGGGGTCAAGAAACTGCTTGCGTTCGGAAAGCAGCGGTGGAACCCAGTACGGGTCCTCTGCGTAGACTTTCCATGGGAAAGTGATGAATTGCGACAGCTCGGACTTGTCGGATACTTCGGTGATGGAGAGTTCGTCCATCGGCAGCCTCGTGGAGGCATTATACAATCATCGAATGGTAAACTTCGGCGGCTCTGCGGTTGTCTAACGCCTACCCGTACGTGCTTGCAGCGGGGGCATTGCTGGGCCTGGTCTGGCTGGGGGTGTTCCATCGACAATCCAGCCCCGAGAGCAGCATTGATCTGGGATTGCTCGCCCTATTCGCGGGCCTAGTCGGCGCCCGAATCGCTCATGTGGCCGCGTATTGGAGCTACTACAGCAGCCGTCTCATCGAAGCTGCCCAATTCTGGCAAGGCGGACTGAGCTGGGCGGGTGGCGCAGCAGGCAGCCTGCTGGCACTGGCGCTGATCGGTGGCATCACAAAACGCAATTTCTGGGCCGATGCGGATCGTCTCGCGGCGCCGGCGCTGATCGTCGGTTCGGCCGGCTGGTTCGGCTGCCTGCTAGACGCCTGCGCCTACGGTCAGTCAACCCCGCACGGCCCTCCCATGCCGGACTTATTGGGTGTAGTGGCGCCACGCTGGCCCACTCAGGCCATCGGCGGGGTACTAACGTTGCTGGCCCTGGTCGCGGTCTATTTGCTGAGCGAGGCCAAGTTCGCCCCCGGAGCACTTGCGGCTGCGGCACTGTTGGCCTTGGGGGCGATCAACCTTGGCGCAAGCTTCTTGCGTGGTGACCCGACGCCGGTGATCGCCGGCCTCCGGCTGGACGGAGTGGCGGCCGCAGCCGTGATGTTGCTGGGAGGAATCGGACTGGTGGCGAAACGCTGATGCGGCTGGCCATGGCGCAGATCAACACCGTGCTTGGCGGTGTCCAAGCCAATCTCGAGAAGCATCTGGCGCTGATCGATCAGGCGCAGGACGGCGGGGCGGATTTGGTGGTGTTTCCGGAGCTCTCGCTCACCGGATACCTGCTGCAGGACCTCACTGCCGAGGTCGCACGAATGGCTGATCCGCAAGACCCGCTGCTGCAGCCGTTGCTCGACGCCAGCCGAAAGATCGATCTACTGGTCGGCTTCGTTGAGACCGACGCACGCCACCGATTCTTCAACTCCGCCGCCTATCTGGCCCAGGGGCAGATCGTCCACGTCCACCGCAAAGTCTACCTGCCGACCTACGGCTTGTTCGATGAGGGACGCTTCTTTGCCCCCGGTGCAGAAGTCGCGGCGTTCGACACCCGACTGGGCCGCCTGGGAATCCTGATTTGTGAGGACTTCTGGCACGCCTCGCCCCCCTACACCCTATGGTTGGATGGCGCGGATGTGATGATTTTCATGTCAGCCTCTCCAGGGCGCGGCTTGGATACCGAGGCCCGGCTGGAATCGGCTCGCTGGGTGGAGCAGGTCACGCAAGCCTATGCCAGTCTATTCACCACCTTTGTCGCCAACATCGGGCGAGTGGGATTCGAGGACGGTCTGGGCTTCTGGGGTGGGTCAATCGCCTTTGACCCGCATGGCGAGCTCGTCGCACGCGGCCCATATTTGGATGAGGAGTTGGTCTTTGCCGATCTGGATCAGCAGCAGCTGCATCGCGCCCGAGCTCGGTTGCCGCTGCTGCGCGATGAGCGAACCGATCTGGTAGCGCGCGAGCTGCAGCGAATCCGCAGCTCAGAGCCTGCTGGACTGCGCCAGCTCGGCAATCCTCCCGAAGCATGAAGAAATCCGAGATCCGGCTAGACATCAACACTGCCCTGGCCCGCAAGATCCTGACCAGCTTCATTCATAGCGAGGTCACGCGAGCCGGCTTTTCACGAGCGGTCGTCGGACTCTCAGGCGGCATCGATTCGGCTGTGACTTGTATGTTGACCGCGGAGGCGCTTGGCCCGGAAAATGTGCTGGCGCTGCGCATGCCGTACGCCAGCTCCTCTCCCGAATCATTGGACCACGCCGGACTAGTCATCGAGTTGACCGGGGTTCAGGAGAAGACACTCGCGATCACGGAAGCGGTGGACGCCCTGCTGGAGCAGATCCCGGCCGAGCAACGCGTGCGTCGTGGCAACATCATGGCCAGGGTGCGGATGGCAATCCTTTATGACCAATCGGCTGAGTTCGGCGGCCTGGTCATCGGCACCGGCAACAAGACCGAGATTCTGCTTGGCTACACGACCCAGTTTGGCGATGCGGCGAGCGCCATCAACCCGGTCGGGGACCTATACAAGACCCAGCTGCGCCAACTGGCGGAGGCGCTCGGGGTGCCTGAGGTGATCCGGCACAAGGCTCCGTCGGCTGACTTGTGGAAGGGGCAGACTGATGAGGGTGAACTCGGCTTCACTTACGAGCTGGTCGACCAGTTGCTGTTCCTGCTCGTCGATCGCAGGCATTCGCCGGAGGACTGCGTCTCGGCCGGGTTCGAGCAGCGGTTTGTTGACACAGTGGTCGAGCGCATGCGTCGCCACCAGTTCAAGCGGGTGATGCCTCCAATCGCCAAGTTGAGCAATCGCACCGTTGGCTACGATTTCCTGTACCTGCGCGACTGGGGAACCTGAGCGGCGACGACGGATCCGATGAACTCCGGCAACGATGGGGCTTCCGGGCCGCTGCAACCTGGAATTTCAGCCCGGCCCTAGGACCGGACGGCGTTCCATCAAATGGTGTATCGGATCGTGCGCGCCATTCCACCCGGCCGGGTGATGACCTACGGCGCGATTGGCGCGCTGATCCCGCCCCCCCAGAGCGTCGATCCGATGGGCTTTGAGCGCATCCGCGCCCGCTGGGTCGGCTACGCTCTGGCCGATTGCCCTGATGATCTGCCCTGGCACCGTGTAGTGAACGCCGCTGGAAGGATCAGCCAACGGCACGGAATCGGCCCCCGCCTGCAGCATGAGCTGCTCAGCCAGGAGGGGATCGAGCTCGATCGCCTGGATCGAGTGGATTTGGCTTCGCGGCTGTGGCGCCCATCTACCGCCTGGTTGAAGCAGCGCGGGCTACTCACCTGAACGCACCCATGACCCGTCCCATGGAGCAGCTCCGGCGCCAGGCTGGACAAAACATATGAAACGGCTACTCGAACTGGACCGCCGCTGGTCGGCTGGGCTGGTCCTGCCCGAATCGATGCGGGTGGCCCGCGGTGTGGCGGCAGTGCTGGCACACTCGGGCGATTCGTGGTTTTGGGGAGCCGGCCTGGCGCTGGTCTGGCTGGTGAGCGGTCCACCCTGGAGAGACTGGGCACTGCGGATGTTCCTGGCGATCGGGCTGACGGCGGTGATCGTCACCGGCCTCAAGTTCTTGATACGCCGTCGCCGACCGGAGGGCGAGTGGGGGTCGATCTATCGAAAAGCCGACCCGCACTCCTTTCCATCAGGGCACGCGGCGCGAGCGGCCTTGATCGCCCTTCTGGTAGTCAGCTGGGGCCCAGGCTGGCTGGTGCCATGGGTGGCGCTTTGGGCGCCAGTGATGCCGTTGGCGCGGGTCGCGATGGGGCTGCACTACCTATCAGACACCGTGGCTGGCGCGGTCTTCGGCGCGGCGGTCGCGCTGGTCGTCATCAGGCTGGTCTAGGAGAAGTGGCCGGCGCCGAATGGCGCCCGCCCAGATCACGGACCGGAGCTATTGGCCCAGTCCCAGCCCAGGATCACCGTGAGGTCAACATCCGGCAGCGGGCTTACGGGACGCAGGATTTGTCCTTCGGTCAGACCCAACAGGTCCGCCAGGTAGCGCAGCGTGTACGGGAACTGAGGATTGCTGACGATTACCCGGGTCTTGTCGTAGTCGTTCCGATCCGCGTTGTCGATCCGAATCACATTCAGGCCCTGGGCAGTCAAGAAGTCGGCGGTGTCGGTTGCCAAGCCCTCGGTCCCAGCCCCGTTAAGAATAGCCAGACGTGCATGCTCGACTTGGGCGGCCTCTGTGGCCTGGGTCTCTGGCACGGAGGGGGCGATCGCCCCGGTCCCAGTGAAGATCTGATCCCGCAGCACCCGAATCTCGTCCGGAATCGGCTTCAGCACCTGGGCGCCATCAATATGGGTCTCGAGCAACACCATGTTGGGCGGCGCGATCACTCCTTTGGTGACACGATCGGGGGTGACTTGCACCGCCAACAGTCCGAGCGCCACCATCTGGTCAAACGAAAGGTTGGTGCGAATACCGTCACTGAGCTCCTGATACAGCGACGGCGCCCGGGTCAGCAGCAGTGGGATCATGTTGACTTCCAGGATCTGAGAGCGGATGGCAAGCAGAACCTGCTGCTGCCGCTGGGCTCGATCGAAGTCTCCTCCCTCGGTCTTGCGCGCTCGGGCGTAGGCCAAAGCTTTCGGCCCGTCCAAGCGGTACCCCTTGGGGTCCAGCCAGATGCTGGGCTGCCCGATGGGCGCAATCTTCATGCGCTCCGGCACCAGCACCTCCACCCCGCCGATCTCATCAATCATGCGTTCAAAGGCAGAAAACTCGATCACCGCGTAGTAATCCACACTAACGCCCAGCAGGTTCTCGACGGTGGCCATGGCCAGGCCCGGTCCACCTCCAGGCAGCCGGTTGGTCTCGCCCAGGAAGTAGGCAGTGTTGATTCGGTTGTGTTCGAATCCGGGAATCTCAACCCACAGGTCGCGCGGAATGGAGAGCATACCGGCCGATTTGGTGATCGGGTCAAGTGTGACCAACATCATCGAATCGGTTCGAGGCGGACCGTCTCCGGTCAACCAGTCCCGGTAGTCCAGTCCCATGACCAGGAGGTTGATCCGGTCGGCCCCGTTCCACTCAGGCCGGTCGATCTCCAGTGACGGCGGCGCTTCGGTGGCGCTTCCGGTCGACTGGTCTTGATCGGTCTGATCACTGGGGTTGGCTCGGGGCGAAAACAGCGCCGGCAGCCCCTCGCCAGACCAGCTGGCGGCCACCTGGCGCACGGTGCTGAACACCAGAATGGCGGAGGCGATCACCATCAGGCCGAAGGCCCCGGCCAATACGCGAACCGCCCACCCCGGGATGCGTTTCACCCTAATTGCTCACCGTAGAACACGCTACCGCCCGAGATTCGGGCTCGCAGAGCCGCATGGCGGGCGAGTATATCACCAACCGCTGCGCTATAATCCGGGCCCATGTCGGAAGGCCCCTCCCCGCAGTATCGAGGGCTGCTCCCCACTGCACTGTTGCTGATCAGCTTCGGCTGGACCGGCCTGTACCTGCTGATGGTCACCACGCTGCCCACGGTGGGGCCGCGCTGGTTGTTCTTTTTCCTGCTCACGATTGCCGTAACCGGAACTGCTTTGCCCTTTGTCTGGCTGCTGCACCGGCGGTTTGACCTGGAGCAGCCTGCCCCGTCGCCGGTGTTGGTGCGGCAGGCGCTCTGGGTGGCGCTGCTGGTGGCGCTGCTGGTCTGGCTGCAGATCAACCGTTCGCTGACCATCTCGCTGGGTATCTTGATCGGTGTCGGCTTCATCGTGCTGGAATGGTTTTTGCGCCTCTTGGAGCGCAACGTATGGAAACCGAATCGGTGAGCTTGCGTGAGCTGCCGTCGGTGGATCGGCTGCTGCAGGAGGCCGATGGCCTGGTGGCGGCCTATGGCCGCTCGCTGACCGCCCAGGCCATCCGAGAGAGCCTGGACGCCGCCCGAACGGAAATCCGTGGCGGCGAGCAGGCGCCGCCCGCGGAGGAGCTGCTGGCCCGCAGCGAGACCCGGCTGCACAGCTGGCTGGCCCCGACCCTGCGACCGGTGATCAACGCCACCGGGGTGATTGTGCACACCAACCTGGGGCGTGCGCCGCTTTCGGCCGCTGCCCGGGAGGCCGTGCAGGCCGTGGCAGGCGGCTACTCGACGCTGGAGTACGACCTGGAGCGCGGAGAGCGCGGCGACCGAGCGCAGCATGCCGAGCAGCTGCTGACCAGATTGAGCGGTGCCGAAGCGGCACTGGTGGTCAACAACAACGCCGCCGGAATCTTGCTGACGCTCACCGCCCTGGCGCGCGATCGGGAGGTGCTGATTTCCCGCACCCAATTGATCGAAATCGGGGGTGGCTTCCGCATCCCGGATATCCTGGCCCAGTCTGGCGCCACGCTGCATGAAGTGGGAACCACGAACCGTACCCACCTGGAAGATTTCCAGAAAGGGATCAATGAACGAACTGCGCTGATCCTTCGAGCTCACCATTCCAATTTCAAGATTGTCGGTTTCGCCACCGAGCCCAGCCTATCTGAATCGGTCGACCTCGGACAACAGCATCAATTGCCAGTCCTGAACGACCTTGGATCCGGTACCTTCCTGGACACCGCCACGTACGGCTTGGGCCATGAACCAACCGTGCAAGAATCGGTCCTGGCTGGGGCCTCGGTAACTGCTTTCTCGGGCGACAAACTGCTCGGTGGGCCGCAGGCCGGCATTCTGGTCGGAGGCGGCGCTGTCATCGATCAACTGCGTCGGCATCCGATGGCGCGTGCGGTGCGGCCGGACAAGCTGTGCCTGGCGGCGCTCTCGGCCACCTTGACGCACTATATCAAAGGGCAGGCCGAGGCAGAGATTCCGGTCTGGCAGATGATTTCCGCCAGTGAGGCCGATCTGCAACAGCGGGTTGAAGTTTGGCGTGCGGCCCTCGGACAGGGCGAGATCGTCGCCGGCCGGTCGACCGTGGGCGGCGGCAGCCTGCCCGAAGAATCGCTTCCCACCCGATTGCTCAGCTTGCAGCTGGAGCACCCGAATGCCATTGCGCAACGGTTGCGCGCCTTGCAGCCGCCGATCATCGCACGCATCGAGGCCGACCGTCTGCTGCTCGATCCACGCACGGTGTTGCCCGAAGAGGAAGCGCACCTGCAGGCTGGCCTGCGGCAGGCGTTGACCAGTTGAACATGCTGGCAATCGGGTATCCGCCGGGCATCGAGCTGAGAAAACAGACATGAAATCTGAGATCGACCAACTGATGGAGCAGGCCGGGTTGGATGCACTGCTGGTGGTTGGCCCGGTGAAGCAAAACCCCAACATGGCCTACTTCACCGGCCCGGTTAACGTCACATCCGGCTATCTGCTGAAGCAGCGCAGCCAACCGCCGGTGCTCTTTCATCGACGGATGGAACGTGAGGAGGCGATGCGCACTGGCCTGGCGACCCGCCTGTTGGCCGACTTTCGCCCGGCACCAGTCGACCGGGTCGATCCGATCGAGACGGAAGCGTCCCTGGTTGGACGCATCCTCGACGAGTACGGGGTAACGGGTCGAGTATCGCTCTATGGTCAAGTTGAAGTCGGGCCGGCTTACGGCGCGTACCATCAATTGCAGCACAAGCGGAACGGGCTGGAGCTGCTGGGCGAGCCGAGTTCAACCTCAGTACTGGCGCGCGCTCGGGCCACCAAGGATCTACCCGAAATCGAGCAAATCCGGGAAATCGGCAAGATCACCACTACCGTGGTCGGCAACGTAGCCGACTACTTGACTTCCCACATCGCCCGGGACGGGGTGCTGGTCAACAGCCAGGGGGAGACCCTGACCGTCGGGGCAGTGAAGCGTCGCATCAATTTGTGGCTGGCGATGAATGGAGCCGAGAACCCGGCGGGCTCGATCTTCTCGATTGGGCACGATGCCGGGGTGCCACACAGCGTCGGGAAGGACGATCAGCCGGTTCCGGTGGGCACGACGATAATTTTCGACATCTTCCCGTGTCAGGCAG
>CAZGCX010000050.1:0-13471 GCA_964524585.1 uncultured Anaerolineaceae bacterium | reverse complement strand
CACCGCCGAAGCCTGATTCGGCCGGCGCTGACGAAAGCACGGACGCGGTCAGCTCAGCTCCACCGCCTTCGCGATTGCTAAGGCGTTGCGAGATAGCGGTCGAAGAAGTCCACCGCCCGCTCCATCAGCTCAATTCCGCCGAATCCAATGAACGTGTGCTGCTCGTTTGGGTAGCGGAAACACTCGACCGTCTTGCCCAGAAGTCTCATCCGCTGGCACAGCTCATCTGACCACTCCGGCGGCACCAACTCATCCGCCTCGCCGTGGTGGATGCTGAGCGGAACGCCGATTCGGTCCAGGTAGTAGACCGGCGAAATGTGCAGTAGCTCGGAGGGCGCAACTTGCAGTTCTTCCATCCCGCGCTGCCCCTCCGACCACTCAAAAATGCTCTCGAAGTTCAACTGCTCGTCGGCGTTCATCGAGGCGTAGAGCACGGCCGCTCGAACCGGCGCGCCGACAGTGAGCACCCGCAACGCGATTCCGCCTCCCATGCTGTGGCCAAACAAACCGATTGCCTCGCCATCGGCGCTCGTCAACGGGCCCGGGGTGCCGGCCTGCTGCCGCACCAGCGCGATCAGATTCAGCACGTCGATCGCAGATCCCACCCGAAAGAGATTGGGCCCCGAGTCGGACGGGGCGTAGTTGCGGAAGTTCGGATGGAGGGCCACAAAGCCGGAGGCAGCAAGCGAGTCGACGTAGCGGGTCGTGTAGGGGTGGATTTCGTAGTCTTCGGGGTCAAGATATCCGTGCAGGACCAGCACCACCGGCAGCGGACCAGCCCGCCGCGGAACGTCCATGAAGCCGTAAATCGTCAGCCCGTCGCTCGGATAGTTAAATAGGTAGCGGTCGAAGCTGCCCGAGTCAGTCGGATCGGGCTCGAATTCGATCTGCCCGCCGCCATAGCTGCGGTTGGTCAGAGAGTCGATGGCTAAATCGGAGAGCGGATCCGGGGTGGCAGTCGTGGGGCCGGCCGGAGCTGGCGTACCTTCGAGGGGGACAGTGGTGGGCGCCCGGTGGGTAGTGAGAACGACCGGCGAAGGAAACGGCGTCGGCGGCACTGTCCCGCCGCAGGCGGCCAGCGCGATCGCTCCGGCAAATAGGATCGGGCGAATCGGTCGCCTATGCACGGCTGGGCCGCAGCTAGCCAAAAGGACTGGTAGGGTCGGCCACTCCCTCGTAGACCCGCACTCCGATCACGTCGGCTTCGGCGGTCTGGAGGTTGTCGACATATGCCTGACAGGTCAGTTGAGTCTTCCGCCCCTTGATCTCGACCACCTGGGCCCGCAAGGTGATCGGGCGGTCGTTCGGCGTCGGCTTGAGGTAGTTCACGGTAATTCGGGCGGTGGCGTAGCGGTAGTAGGGTTCGCTGCCGAGCGGGCGGCCCTCCTCCCGGTAGGCGGCCGCGGTTGCCGTGCCCATGCAGTGACAGTCGATGAGCGTGGCCAGGATCCCACCGTTCATCAGTCCGTTCCAGCCCTGGTAGCGTGGCTCAGAGTTCCAGACGCAGACCGACTCCTCGCCTTCCCAAAAGCTGTGAATGTGCAGTCCCTCCGGGTTGGCCTCCCCGCAGCCGAAGCAGACATTGTCCGGCATGTACTTCTGAAAGTAGCTCTCTTCCATAGGCGCCGCGGAATATACCACAGCGCCTGGATCGCAGACTGAGGTGGCTAGAACGGTCGAAACGCGGGATGCTGCGTTGGGCGGCGACCGGCTGGGTGGGACAGCGCCAAAAGCAGTACCGCCGCGGGCTGGGGCGGCCAGTGGGGTGAAACACAGGGTGACGGGCCAGAGGCCCGCCGCCCGGTGAGTGTAGAATTGCGCGGTTTCCACATGACCGTCCGGCTCTACGACAGTCTCTCCCAATCGATACAGCCACTGGTTCCTGCAGCAGGTGAATTCCGCCTCTACGCCTGCGGTATCACCCCTTACGACACGACGCACCTGGGACACGCCTTTACCTACTCCAGCGTCGACGTTTTGATCCGGTTGCTGGAGCGGCAGGGAACCGCGGTGCGTTACGTCCAAAACGTCACCGACGTCGACGACGACCTGCTGCGGGAGGCCGCCTCGCGCCAGGAGGACTGGCGCCGACTGGGAGACCAGTGGACCTCACGCTTCATCGAAGACATGACCGCGCTAAACCTGCGAGCACCTGACGTGCTCCCCCGCGCCAGTTCGGTCATTCCGCAGATGATCGACCACATCCAGCGGCTGCTCGATCGCGGCGTGGCATACGAGGCGGGAGGCGGGGTGTACTTCAGCATCGCCGCCTGGCCGAACTATGGATCGCTGTCCCGCCTGGAGCCGGCCGACATGCTGCCGATCGCCAATCAGCGCGGCAACCACCCCGATGATCCAAACAAGCGGGACCCGCTGGACTTCGTGCTGTGGCAACCACAAGCGCCGGGGGAGCCCGCCTGGGAAAGCCGCTGGAGCGTCGGCCGGCCCGGCTGGCATCTGGAATGTTCGACCATGGTCCAGACCTTCCTGGGGGAGACCATTGATCTGCACGTTGGAGGGGGGGACCTGATATTCCCCCACCACGATAGCGAGATCGCCCAGTCCGAGGCGGCCAATGGGGTGCGGTTCTCCAGGCACTGGATGCACATTTCGATGTTGATGTATCAGGGTGAGAAGATGAGCAAGTCGTTGGGCAACTTGGTCCTGGTGCGCGATTTGCTGGAGCGTGCCTCGCCCGACGCCCTGCGCCTGTACCTGGCCGAGCACCACTACCGGGTAATCTGGGAGCATGATTCGGTCGCGCTTGAGCACGCCATCCGGCGGGCAGAACGTCTGACGCTGGCGCAGGCCGCCACCGGCGGCAGCGGCCCAGGGCTTGAGCTGCCGGAAGCCGAGGCCCAATTCACCGCTGCCCTGGAAGACGACCTGGACACCCCCAAGGCCATTGGGCAGCTGCTGAACGTCGCCGACCTGATCCTGAGTGCCGGCGCAGCCGGCCGTTCGGTTGAGGCCGCCCAGCGTACCTTGGCCGATCTGGCCAGCCTGCTGGGGTTGCGCTTGGGAGCTGGCGGACCGGAGCCAAGTGTGCTCGATGGCTGGCGCCGGCGTCTGGCGGAGTTCAATTCCAGCTAGCGCCTCTTGCTTGTGACTGGGCTGCCGACAGCGCGCCGGCGACCCCCGGGTTTACAATCCAACTGGCCGGATCGGCTTCCCATGAGCGCCTTGATCGGACAAAGCTTAGCTGGCTACCGCATTACCGCCCAAATCGGCAAGGGTGGGATGGCGACTGTCTACAAGGCCTATCAAGCCTCCTTGGACCGATTTGTGGCGGTCAAGGTGCTGCCCCCCTACTACGCAGAGCAGGACCCCAGCTTTCTCAAGCGTTTCGAACGTGAAGCTAAGGCCATCGCCAACCTGCGGCATCCCAATATCCTGATTGTGATGGATTACGGGGAGCAGGACGGAACCACATTCATCGTGATGGAGTACGTCGAATCGGGGACGTTGACCGATCTGATGGGCCAACCGATGGCCCCGGCTCAGATGGCCGGCCTGATCGACCAGGTGGCCGGTGCGCTGGATTACGCCCACCAGGCTGGTGTCGTCCATCGCGACATCAAACCAAGCAACATCCTGCTCCCGAAACCAGACTGGCCGCTGCTGACTGACTTCGGGCTGGCCAAGATCGTCGGCGGGAGCCAGCTCACACTGAGCGGAACGATTGCTGGCACGCCGGCCTACATGTCTCCGGAGCAAGGAAGAGGCGAGCCGGTCGACGCTCGCAGCGATATTTACTCGCTGGGCGTCGTCTTGTATGAGATGGCCACCGGCACAGTGCCTTTCGAGGCTGAAACCCCTATGGCGGTGGTGGTCAAGCACATCATCGATCCGCTGCCGATGCCGAGCAGCAAGAATCCAGATCTGCCGGAGAGCATTGAGCGTGTGATCCTGAAGGCGCTGGCCAAGGAGCAGGGCGATCGTTTCCAGCATGCAGGCGAACTGGCGGTCGCACTCAACGATGCGGCGCGCCGTTTGCCCGAGCCGGCAACCGACGATGGACTGGCTCCGTCCATGGGCAAGGCGACTACCGTCGCGATGGAGGAGAGCCGCGCCGAGTCTGAGTCAGCGCGCGTCCCGGATGAGCCGGTGCAGACATTGGAGCCGGCTCCCGAGGGCTCGCGAGCGACCGGTGCCCGCGGGGCAGTGGATCTGCCGGCCAATGGCCCAAGTGCGAGACCGGCGGGCCGGAATTTCGTGCTCGGGGGCGTGGCGATCGTGGTGGTGGTGCTGGCGGCGTTTGGAGCTTGGCGGCTGCTCGCTCGGCGAACGCCCGCCGCGCCGGCCGCCGGGCGAGCACTTTCGCAGCAGACCGCGGATGGGCCGCAATCGGAACTGGACGGAAGGACAATCGAGCAGCTGATCTCCGATGCCTGGTCTCACCTTGAAGCTGACAACCCTGAGCTGGCACATCAGGAGCTGATGATCACGCTTGAGAGAAACCCCCAAGACCCAGACCAGCTGTTTGAGGTCGCCCAGGCGTTCCTGGCCGTGGGCGATTCCGAGGCGGCGGCAGACAGCATTGAACGTGCACGTGCTCTCGAGCCTGATCAGGGCTGGGTACATGAGACAGCCGGCTCTATCTACCAGCAGATGGGAGAGCTTAGCCGGGCGGAAACCGCTTTCAGACAGGCAATCGAGCTTCAGCCAGATGAGCTGTGGACCTACTACTTGCTGACCGAGACGCTGCTGATGACGGATCAGCCAGAGGTCGCTCAGGAGGCCGCGCAACAGGCCTTGGAGGCCGGTGCAGCCGGGGACCCGGATCTGCTGGAGAGCTTCGGCTGGCTGTTCCTGGACCACGGATTTCCACAGCGCGCCGAGACAGCCTTCGCGCTGCTGATGGAAAACCACCCGGGCGACCTGCGCGGCGCGAATGGATTGGCCGAGCTTCGTTACCAGCAAGGTGATGTGCGAGCGGCGATCGATGTGCTCCAACCGGCGGTAGATACGACCCCCGACTCTGCCGCCTACGAGTCTTTGGGTTGGTGGTATTGGGAACTGGGAGAACTCGACGCAGCACAAGCCTCGTTTGAACAGTCGATTGCACTAGATCCGCGCGGCGCTTTCTCGTCCTACGGCGGTTTGGCGAGCCTGCTGGTCGAGCGGGGCGAGCCGGATCAAGCCGAGCAACTGATGCGGCGTGCAATTGATGACTTCGCCGACGAGCCACAGATATTGGCGGAGTACGGCAGATTCCTAATGGACACGGAGCGACCCGCCGAAGCTATCGAATACTACGCCCGAGCCACAGAGCTAGAGCCGGACAACGGGTACCGCTATGTGGAGCTCGCATCGGCACACACAGCAGCAGGAGACCAACAGCCAGCGCTCGACGCGCTCCAGCGGGGAACCGAGCTGGCCGGCGATGATCCGTGGCTGTACGAGGCGCTGGGGTGGGGGTACGCAGACCTGCGGCGCTGCGATCTGGCAGTCGACCTGTTCGCGCAGGCCCTCGCGCTCGATCCGAGCATCGAGAGCGCCGACGAGGGTCTGCGGAACTGCGGCGGGTAGCTTCAGCATTACCGCCTGGCAGGCTCCTTGCAACCTAAACCTCGCCATGTCGGTCTATCGAACCGCGTCGGTCCCAACTCATGCTCGCCGCCAACGACGGGGTGCCTGGTTGCTGGTCGCTGGGGCAGCGCTGATCGCGTTGCCGCTGCTGCTCGTGGTCGGCGCCTACCTGGTGTTCCGTGTTTCGGATACCATCTCCCCCGGCGTATCGGTAGGAGGCGTTCCAGTCGGCGGCCTGTCTCTCGATCAGGCGATCGTGCAGCTCGACCGGGCTTGGAATCAAGAATTGCAGATCACCGCCGTTGATACGGCAGACGCGGGCCGCATCTGGCTGGTGAACCCCAGCGAGTTTGGCCTCAGAGTCGACGCCGCATCCAGCGCCAGGCAGGCTTACGCCCATGGCCGGGCCAACGGCCTGGGCGGTATCCCGGATCTATTGCGCACATTCAGCGCCGGGTTCCAGCTGACGCCGGTGGTGCACTTCGACGAGGCCGCCGCCCGAGCTGGCTTGCAGCGTTGGTCGGCCTCGGTTTCCTTCTCCCCGCAGGACGCGCAGCTCGGGCTCGCTTCGGGCCGGGTGAACGCCGTACCGTCGCAATGGGGGAGACGGCTGGATGTCGACACCAGCCTGGCGCTGCTGGAGGCCGACCCACAGGCGGTCCTGCTGAATTATGGCTTCATCGCCCTGGTAACGGAGCCAGTTGCACCCAGGATCAGTGAGGTTGCCACGGCAGCCAACGACGCTGAGCGCCTCTTGGCTGCGCCGGTTTCCATCCGAGCATATGATCCGGTCGACGATGAGTGGTCGGAATGGTCACCGACTCTCGAGGAGCGCAGCGACTGGATAAGCATCCAGACCCACGGCGGGACGTTCCAGGTTGAGCCTGATCGAGCTCAGATCGAAGCCTACGTGGCCAAGTTGCAGTCCCAGTTGGGTGAACAGCGTCAGATCGATGCCGAACGGGCGATCGATGCCGTCCTGGCGGGTCTGCGGGGTGAGAACCCCGAGCCGCTCATCGTCAAGTACGCACCGCGCTATTACACGGTTTTGTCGAGCGACACTTTGATCTCGATCAGTTTCAAAGTGGGCATTCCGTATTGGAAGTGGCTGGATGACAACCCGCAGGTCTCCGCCCGCGGGTTGCTGGTTGGTGAATCGCTGACGATCCCGCCGCGGGATGCGATGCTTGAGCTGCCGGTGGTCACGGAAAAGCGGATCGTGGTCAGCCTCGGAGAACAGCGGATGCGCATCTACCAGGATGGAGAAATGTTGGCCGAGCACATTGTGAGCACCGGCATTCCCAACTCACCGACTATGCCTGGAATCTTCCAGGTCAAGTCGCACCACCAGAACGCATATGCCTCGAACTGGGACCTGTACATGCCGAATTTCTTGGGTATCTACCTGGCCACTCCCAATCTACTAAATGGGATCCATGGCCTGCCGCTGCTTTCCAACGGGGTGCGACTGTGGGCCAATGTGCTGGGGAGCCCAGCCTCCTATGGCTGCATCATATTGGACCTGGAGGCCGCCGAGCAACTCTACTCCTGGGCGGAAGACGGAGTTGTTGTGGAAATCACGAGCTGAGCCGTTTGGCGAAGTCCTTTAGGGCTGAGCCGTTTGGCAGATTCCTTAAGGGCTGAGCTCTACGACTTCGATCTCGCCTGAACCCAGATCGACAATCGAATACGACCAGGATTGAAACTTGAGGCCGCCGAGCGCGCCGGGGTTGAACACTCGGGTGGGCCCGATTCGTTCGTCGCGGCGCCGATGAGTGTGCCCGTGGAAGACGTATTGAAAGCTGGCGCTCCTGATCAAACGCTCGAGTTCTGCTTCATCGTCGCCGTGGGTAACGGCAATCGGCACCCCGTCGAACTCCCCCTCATAGGTTGGTAGTGACACGTTCTTTGGGCCGAGCTCTCGCAGCGCCCGATAGATCTCTTCCGAGGCTCGATCCATGTTTCCGTCGACGTAGACCACCTGGAAACCGCCAAGGTGGCGGGCCGTGTCGGCGCTGGTCATATCACCGCAATGGATGAGTTGGGTGATGCCGGCCGTTCGATAGGCGTCCAGGACCTCCCGCATGTTGTCCAGGTTGTCGTGCGTGTCGGAGAACACTCCCAGTTTCATCGCTTCCTCAAGTCTTTCAGGATCACCCGGGCCGCGTTGCGTCCAGGTGCGCCGGCCTGCCTACCGCAACAGTGGCTCATCGCTTCCTCAAGTCTTTCAGGATCACCCGGGCCGCGTTGCGTCCAGGTGCGCCGGTGAGCCCGCCGCCGGGGTGTGCACCAGCACCGCAGAAGTACAGGCCGTCCACTGGTGAGCGATAGGCGGCGTATCCGCCAATCGGCCGCATGAAAAGCATCTGATCAAGCGCCATCTGGCCGTGGTGTATGCTGCCCTCCGGCAAGCCATACTCCAGCTGCAGATCGATTGGGGTCAGGATCTGCCGGTGAACCACGTGCCGCGGCAAGTCGGGGGCGTATTCGCTCAGCACTTCGACCACCCGATCGCCAAGCTGCTCCCGCTGCTCGCTCCAGAGCTCGTCCTTCAGATCAAACGGTGTGTAGCGAACGTCAATCGACAAAAGGTGCATCTTATGCGGCTCGCTCCCCGGCGATTCGGACATGGTCGGCATGGTCATCGAGAGATGCGGTGCGGAGGACACGCGACCGTACTTGGCGTCGTCGTAGGCTCGTTCCAGATAGTCGATGCTGGGGGCGATGACCAACGGCCCACTCAGCTGACGGGGGTCCGCAACGCCTGTGAACTCTGGGACTGGCCAGTCCAGGACCAAGTTGACCCGCGAGGTGCTTCCCCGGAAGCGAATGTTCTGCAGCTGACGCACGACCCGCAGCTCTAATTCCGGCGCGCCCACCAGGTCGAGCAGGGTGTGGCGCGGGTCGGCGCTGGAGGCCACCACCTCTGCTCGAAGCTCTTCTCCGCTGGCCAGGCGCACGCCGACCGTCCGGTAGTCATCGGTCAAGATGCGCTCGATCGCTGCACCGGTACGGATCTCAACTCCCAGCCGGGTCGCAGCTTGCTCCAGCGTGGCGGTCAGCTGCTGTACTCCGCCCGGCATGAAAGTGGAGCCGCGAGGGAAACCCCCGATGCTTTGCAGTATCAGCATCAGCGCCGTCCCTGGCGCTCGCGGTCCTTGCATCAGCCCGATCACTCCGGCTGAGGCCAGAGCGCCCTGGAGCTCGGGCGACTCAAACCGTTCTTCCAACAAGCGGGCGGCATCCATCGGCAGATCGCGGACAAGTTCGAGCATCGGTCGGCCGCCGAGGCGGCGCATCGCCAATGCGACCGCCAGCCACGGGGCCGCTGCCCGAAATCCGCCCCAGCCGCCTGCCAGCGGCAAGTTGGGCGCGACCCGATCCATCATGCGCTCCAGAATGGCCGCCTGCCGACCGATCTGAGCTGCGAAGCGCGGATACTCGCTAGCGTCGGCTGTGGAGAAGTCGGCCACCGATTGCGCCGCCCGCAACGGATCGCGCCAGAGCTGCAGCGCCCGTCCGTCGGGCAGCAAGCTGGTCAGTGAGTGCTCGGGTCGAATCAGTGGCAGCTGCAGTCCGAGCTCGCGGATGATCTGCGGCCGAAATAGGCTGAGGTCCTGGGCGCCGACCGGCAACTCGACGCCGCTTGGGGAGTGTTCGATCGAAGCCGCGCCACCGAGATTCGGTCTGCGCTCCAGCAGCACTACCCTCCGCCCGGCGCGCGCCAGATAGGCGGCGGTGACCAGTCCGTTGTGTCCGCCACCGATGACGATCGCATCCCAAGGTGGGGAAGTCATATTCGCCCGCAATCCTTTTGCCGATCGATCAAATCCATCCTAGTACCACCGTGCCTCGGGCCGAAAACAGAGAAACCTTGAATTAGGCAAATACTCGCTATAGAATACATGAACCTTCGCCCACAACCCCAAACCAATCGAAAGGAGATCGTATGCCCGCAGCTACCATCCGATCCGATCAGGATGAGCTCGCCAAGATCGGACAGAGCTTCAGTAAGGCGAGCGACGCCATTGCCGGCGTCAACCAGAAGATCAAGTCCTCCCAGGATACCTTGGAAGGTGGGGACTGGATCGGAAGAGGCGCCAAGGCCTTCTTCAAGGAAATGAATGGCGACGTCAACCCGGCGATGAAACGCCTGGAAACCTCGCTCGGCGAGGCCGCCCGCACCGTCAAGCAGATTGCCAAGTTGATGAAGCAGGCGGAAGACGAGGCCAGCGGCTGGTTCCACCTGTAATCGCAGGCTACGAGTAGCCGCAGGTCTCTGGTAACGGCAGGTGGCCAGCGATAGTAGAACACCTGCACCCGTAAGTCCGGACTTCTCAATAATCGACGTGGAGAAAACCCATGCCTGATGTCAAGATGAACTACAACTCCATGGAGAAAATGGCGCAGGCCTTCAAAGAGGCCCACCAGCAATTGGACGAATCCATGCGAGAAATGAAGAAACTCGCCAAGATGATGGGCGACGGCGCATTGGTTGGCGACGGCGGCACCGCCTTTCAAGATGCCATCAACAACAAGCTGCTCAAGCGCATGAACCAGCTGTACCAGAAGATGGGCGAACTCGAAGGTGATATCAATGGCGCGGTGTCCGCGACCCGTGATGGGGTCAAGACCGCCAAGAGCCGCTTTAAGTGACGAGCTGAGGAGCCAATACAATGTCCCTTTTCCAGTTTTTACGCCCTCAAGTTGGCGAAGTGATGTCGGGGATCAACAAGCAGCAATCCCAGGTCTCGGGGCTGCTGAGTCAGATCAACAGCGTAGTTCCTAAGGTTCAATCCGCCTGGGTCGGCGGCGATGCGGACGAATTCGCCGCGGACGTCGGCCGCAAGATCGTACCGGCGATGATGGAGCTGATCGCCGCAATCGGCGGTGTCAATCTGAACTTGACCAAAGCTACCGACGTGGTCGACAAAGCCGACGCCAAGGTGAAGAGTATGGCCAATCAACTGGGCGATCTCTTCGACAAGATCTAGAACCCGACCCCAGGAATAGGAGAAAACCATGGCATCAACAGTGGTGGAGATGGATTATGACGTCGTGGGAGCGGGCTCCAAGGCTTTCAAGACCGTGGCCGACATGCTCCGAAACGTCGCTAAGACGCTCGAAGTTCTGATCAACATCCTGCGCGCTTCAGCATTCCTCAGCGGAGGGACCAGCCTGGCGCTGGCCAACTATCTGGAGAATATCAAGAATAAGATTAACCCGCTGGCCAAGCTCTGTGAAGAGTTCAGCGGAGACCTGGCTCGTGCAATCACCGACCATAAGCGGGGCGACGTGCAAGGCAAGCGCTATTTCGGCGAGGGAGTTCGCTAACAGCAGATTGAACGGGGTATGGGGCGAGGCCGGCGCCGGGAACCGACCGTCAGCCTGAGAGGACTTGAATCAGAGTCACCCCGGCGAAGATGCCGACAGCGATCAATGCCAGGGCCACCACACCCAGCAGCAGGTAGGTCCGCCGCGGGATCGAGCGGCGCTCACGCGGCGGCGAAGAGTAGATCTCGGTCAGGGCGCTGGATAGCTCAAGTACATTTCCGTAGCGATCCGTGGGGCTGACCGCGCGCTCGACAATGGTAGCAACGCCGGAACTCTCAAGTTCCGGGCGTCCGACAGGCACTGGTTTTCGATTTTCAGTTACATCCTCGCGTAGTTGGCCATCGCGGCGAAGCTTGGCTTCGTAAGCCGGTCGACCGGCGAGGATTTCGTAGTAGATCATTCCGAGCGAATAGGCGTCCGCAGCAAGTGTGAGGGCGCCGTTTCGCGAATTGGCCAGTACCTCCGGGGCGGAATACGCCGGCTCGCACAGCTTGAGCCAGTCTGGAATGCTCGATAGCTCAGCATCGTCCATCAGCAGGCCCAGGTCCAGCAGCACCGGGCGCAGATTGCCAGCTTTGTCAGTGTCCACCAGGATGATATCCGGGCTGATGCACAGATGAAGTTTCTCGCTCCGCACCAGCGGCCGCAACGCCTGGGCCACAGTGGTGATCAACCAGGCCCCCTGGGTGTGCCAGATTTGTGGATTCTCGAGCAGCAGATCGCTGAGGATCTTTCCCTCAGCATGTTTGTAGACGCTGAAGACTCGCGGATCGCCCCGGAATGTGATTTCGCCGTATGGCCGGCCCGACCGGCTGGGAACCGCCGGCAAAGGTACCGGGTAGAGTGAGCGCGAGCTGGGGAAGAATGATCGAATGAAGGCACCGAGGCCGGTCTGCCGGGGAGTGAGCGCCTCGAGGGCGACCGCCTCACGTCGCAAACGTTCGCTGCTGTCCTCGGTGGGGTGGGCGACCTTGAGCAAGACCGGTTCTTTGTCCCGCTCGGCCTGGTACATGGCGGCCGTGCGCCAAACGCGCATCAGCTTGGTGACCTTTATGTCGCCCAGGTACTCTCCATAGGAGAGCAGCGGGTAGCCCTGTTCAGCCGGACAGTCAATGTCTTGGCACCAGAGGTTCCCGTCCTGCGTGACCCGTTCACATCGTTCACAGTAGCGCTGCATGATTGGTGCCCTACCTTTTGTAATCGAGGAGTTCTGATCGAAAGGCGATGATCGGGGGAGCCGAAGAAGTTCCGCCGAACGTCAGATCGCATTGTATAGTAGACCAGTGAGTTTAGGAATGTCAAACTTCAGGCCCAAGCTGCAACCGAACGGAGAGCCGATCCATGGCCGTTGAGTACATCGACCGCCCACCTCGCATCCAGCCGGAGCTCCCGGTCGATGAGATCGAGATCCCCCAGCCGCCAGAAACCGAGAAACGCGGCCAGCAGGCGATTGCCACGCAGATCTTGCCGTTGATTACGATCATCGGTTTCATCCTGGTTTCAGGTTCAGGCAATGCGCTGTTCATTATCCCGCTGGGGTTGACGATGGTTTTGAGCATCGGATTCGCGCTCACCTCCGGGCGCCGAGAGAAGCGGGAGCTCGAACAGAAAAAGCGCGCCTACGAGCTGATGTTGGCCGAAATGCGGCAGGATATGGAGCGCTCGCACAACACTCAGCGCCTGTTCTATCGCCACAATTACCCCGACGTGCAGACCCTGTACGAAGTTGCGGGCGCAAAGAGACCAGCCGTTTTGGTGCTCGGCTGTGGGAGCGCAGGACCAGTGACAGCGATTTCGGCGCCATCCGATTGGGGATGGGGGCCAGGCCGTCGACGGTGGTCTACCGGGTGAGCCAGAGCGGTGGTCCGCTCGACAGCAATCCGTTGCTCAAGGACGCACAGAAGCTGGCCGCCGACTCGGAGATCGTCGACCGGGTGCCGATCACCATTCCGCTCAGACCCTACCAGGCGCCGGACGGCAACCAGGCGTCGGAAGTCGAACTGCCGGAATCGAATTCTATCGAGGCTCGCCATTCGGTTGGGATTGTCGGCCAGAACCCGATCAACACCTCTGACTTCGCCCGCGCCATCCTGGCGCACTTCGTCACTTTCCATTCCCCCGACGATGCCCGGCTGTACGTGGTCGGGCAGCCACACTCTCAAACCAGCTGGCAGTGGGCCGAATGGCTGCCGCATTGCAACGTGAGGGACATCGGAATCGACGAGCCGCTGGAGCAGGCGCAGTCGCTGGACCAGCTCTGTTTCTCGTCCGACAAGGCGGAGGTGACCGAGTTCTGGAAGCGCATCAAGCGCGAGCTCGACCAGCGCTCGTTGCGGATGCAGGAGTCCGATGAGGAGCAGGGTGGTGATCTCTCGTTGCCGCTGCTGCTGGTAGTGGTGGACCTGCTGGGCGAGGTACCCGAGGACTCGCCGCTGGCAGAGGTGGCGGCCGAGAATGCCGTGGCCACCATTAATCAGGCCGGCCCACAGCTGGGCGCGGCAATCGTTTTTCTGGCCGACGACCCGGCCAAGATCCCCAGAGAGTGCCAGTCGATGGTCGAAGTGGCCTCGGTGGGAAAGCGAGAGGTCTTTCGCATCGCCGAGGT
>CAZGCX010000049.1:1231-13654 GCA_964524585.1 uncultured Anaerolineaceae bacterium | reverse complement strand
GCTGGCTGGTCGCGGGATCTCGTTGGTGGCGAATGGGGTCTTTCTAGCATTGAGCGCGCTGGTCGCGGCCGCCGCAGTGCTCACTTTGGTTGCTCGCGCCGCAGTTGGGCCGCGGCTCGGAAGGCAACCACCTGGTGACACATCCCCGCGGCCCCTCGCGGCCGGCACTCCAAGGAGCCCAGGTAGGGCACGGGTCGCTCGCAGTTTGCTCGTCCGCTTGTGCGTCGATCGGACCTTCCTCGCCAGCGCCGGCCTGGTGTGGATGACTTCGGTCGTGCAGTCGCTGGTCGATCATGGTGACAACCCCCGCTTTTTGGTACCCTTGCAGATGGTGGTGGTCTTCGTGGTGCTGCGGGCAGGGCATCACTGGATCACGTCGAAAGAGGGAATTCCCTGATTGCTCAGATGATGAATGTGGGTGAGGTCAGTCCAAGTGAGCGGCACGGTGACCCCAAGGCGTGAAAGCCAGCCGACCCAACCCTATTCCAATGCGTGAGTCGCTGAGGGGTGTGGCCCCTTGGGCCGTTGCCGGTGCACTCACCGCTTTGGTGATCGCCCTGCTCGACCCGGTACGTCCGTTCGGCGGCTGGGGCTATTTGGCGCTGCTGGTCCCGGGGGGCGCTGTATTGTGGGCCGCCTGGCGTTGGGTTGCTGGCCGCGATGGCCCTCGCTGGCTGCCGTACGCGGTTGGTGTGGCGGCGCTGCTGCGGCTTGGGGTGGGAGTGTTTCTTTTCCGGGCACTGCCGGTGGCCGGATATCCGGACTCGGAGCCGCATCAGGCGGGGTATTACTACCAGGATGCCTGGTTGCGTGACGATGACGCATGGGAATTGTCGCAGAAGACCAGCCAACCGTTGAATTCGGCGTTCTCTCGCGCCGGGGGAAGTGACCAGTATGGAGGCCTGCTTTTTGTCAGCGCCTCAATATACCGCTCGCTAAGCTTCAACGCGCACCGGCCGCTGCTGATCATCAGCCTGGGTGCTGTCGCCTCCGGCCTGGCTGCGCTGTTCACCTGGGGGTTTGCTGCGGACGCCCTGGGGACCGCTGTTGCCAGCCTAGCTGCATGGGGGATCGCCTTGTACCCAGAGGCAGTGTTGCTCGGGGCCTCCCAAATGCGGGAGCCATTCCTGATTGCCGGTCTGGCAGCTAGCCTATATGGGCTGGCGCTGTACCGCAACGGGCGGCACCGCGCTGGCATCTCGATCTTGGTCGCTGCGCTTTCGTTGTGCGCTCCGATCTCTCCACCCTATGTGCTGATCTTTGCACTGGCGATCGGAGGCGCGCTGCTGTGGGAGCGGCGAAGCACCGGCTTGCGGCTGGCTGTGATCGTTGGCGCGATCGCGGTCCTTGGGCTAAGTCTGACCGCGGGCGCATGGGGGCGAATCGAGCAGGCTCCGCAGGGTAGCCTGGCGGGGCTGCTCGATTGGTGGGTGAATTCGGGGGCTCAATTCGAACTGGTCAGATTGGAGCGAGGCTCGGGATTCGTCCAGATGCTGTTCGACTCGACGCCGGAGTGGGCCCACCTCCCCATGGCGACCGGGTACGGCTTGGTGCAGCCGTTTCTCCCGGCCACACTGCTGGACTCGACCAGCTTGCCACTCCCGCGCGTGCTGGGGATTCTGAGGGGGGTGGGCTGGTTCGGACTGCTCCCGTTCCTTCTCTACGCGCCGTTTGCAGCCGTTCGATCCGAAGGCTGGCGTGGTCTTGTCACGTACCTTGGGTTGTTGGTGTGGGTGACGGCAGTGCTGGCGTCGTTCAGGCTGGCCGGCGACCTGTGGGACAATCCGCGGTCCCGTGCGGTGTTCGTATCGGTCCAAATCTCACTTGCCGCCTGGGGATGGGTGCGAGCCAAACAGTCGAACGACCGCTGGCTGTCGCGGATTGTGCTCTTGGTAGGCGGATCGACCGCGATCTTCTTGCAGTGGTACGCAGGTAGGTACTACCACACTCCCCAGCTCAGCCTGAACCAGACCATGGTGGCACTCGCCCTTTTCGTGGTGGGAGTAATTGGCGGGGCGATAGCTTGGGATCGCGCCCGCAATACGCGCTTGACCGCTGTCCCGCCCAAGGTATAATTCAGCGCTTGAATTTTAGCAAATCGGAGGATTGGCGCATGCAGAAGGCGCTCATTACAGGCATCACTGGACAGGACGGTTCGTACCTCGCTGAATTCCTACTTGACAAGGGTTACGAGATCCACGGGCTGATTCGGAAGTCCAGCACATTCAACACCGAACGAATCGACCACATTTACGAGGATCCACACATACCTGGAGCTCGGATGTATCTGTACTATGGGGATCTAACCAACGCCGAGCAGTTGACCAATCTGGTCTACAACGTGCGACCAGACGAGATCTACCACATGGGGGCCCAATCGCACGTCATGGTCAGCTTCGACATGCCGGAGTACACCGGAGAAGTCACGGGACTGGGGACCACTCGGATCTTGGGCGCAGTCAAGCGAAGCGGAATCAAGACCCGCTTCTACCAGGCATCATCCAGTGAGATGTTCGGTGATGCGCCCGCTCCGCAGAGCGAGACAACCCCGTTCCGGCCTCGCAGCCCGTACGCTATCTCCAAGGTGTACGCCTACTGGATGGTGGCCAATTACCGAGAAGCCTATAACTTGCATGCGGTCAACGGAATCCTGTTCAATCATGAAAGCCCGCGACGCAACGAGACGTTTTTGTCGCGCAAAGTCACCCGAGCAGTGGCCCGAATTCGCGCCGGTCTCCAGAAGAAGGTGTACCTCGGGAACCTGGACTCTCGTCGAGACTACGGCTACACCCCTGAGTACGTGCAAGTGATGTGGAAAATGCTGCAGCAAGACGCCCCCACAGATTACGTCATCGGCTCCGGCATCGCGCCGACAATCCGCGAATTCGTCGTGGAGGCTTTTGACTATGCCGGGCTCGACTGGGAAAAACACGTTGAGATCGACGCACGCTACTTTCGCCCGACGGAGGTTGATCACCTGCTAGCCGACGCTTCGAAGGCTCAACGTGATCTGGACTGGAACCCCAAGATCACTTACCAGCAGCTGGTTCGGATCATGGTCGACGCTGACCTTCAGGCGGTGGGCCAAGAACCGATCGGCGAGGGTCTGCAAATCTTGGAACAGAACTTCGGAACCTGGCACCGTTGGGAGAGCAGTGTGACCGCGGTGCTGAACAGCGCAGGAAATGGCAACGAGTACGGCGCTGCGGGTTGATCCGCGTGCTGCTGACGCGACGGCCGCCGTCCCTGCCGATGCAGGGACGCCATTTGTGTCAGTCGTCATTCCGGTCTACGACGAGCGAGACAACTTACAGCCGTTGCACGAGTCGCTCTCCCGCGCCCTGGCCGGCCAGGATTACGAGCTGATTTTTGTTGATGATGGCTCCCGTGACGGGAGCCTGGACATGCTATACCGACTCCAGTCGGACGATCCCGAACACCTCAAGCTGATCGAGCTCCGTCGTAACTTCGGACAGACGGCTGCAATCGCGGCTGGAATCGATTACTCGCTGGGTGAAGTAATCGTGCTGATTGATGCCGACATGCAGAACGACCCTCAGGACATCCCACAGATGCTACAGAAGGTGGACGAGGGCTACGACGTGGTGTCTGGTTGGAGGATCAACCGGAAGGATCACTTCCTGACCCGACGCTTCCCCTCAATGGTCGCCAATTGGCTGATCTCGCGTGTCACCGGCGTAGCGTTGCATGACTATGGATGTACGCTCAAGGCCTACCGCCGGGACGTGCTAAAGGGCTTTCGCCTGTACGGAGAGATGCACCGCTTCATTCCAGCATACGCCGGCTCCTTCGGCGCTCGGATCACCGAAATGCCGGTTCACCACCACGCCCGCCGGCATGGCAAAACGAAATATGGTCTGAACCGGACCATCAAGGTGTTGCTGGACTTGCTCACGGTCAAGTTCCTGGTCAGCTACTCGGCCAAGCCGATCTACTTGTTTGGCGGGACGGGGGTGCTCCTGACCGGACCGGGGATCTTGGTGATGCTGTTCTTGATGGCACGGCGCCTGCTGCTGGGGGTCTCGGTGTTAGCCTCGCCGCTCTTTCTTCCCAGCATTATGCTGGTCGTCTTGGGATTCCAGTCGATCCTGATGGGCTTGATCGCCGAGCTCTTGGTGCGCACCTATCATGAGTCTCAAGCCAAGCCTACCTATTCGGTCCGGCGGACTCAAGGCAACTCGCGGTCCAACACCGAATAGCCGGTAAACCGGGCAATTCGTGCGCATTCTGGTACTCAACTACGAGTTCCCACCCATTGGTGGAGGTGGGGGCAGCGCGTCCGCCAGCCTCTGTCAGGCTCTGGCGAGTCGCGGTCACGAACTGCGGGTGCTGACCTCCGCAGGACCCGGCCTGACCAGACGCGAAACCCGCGACGGTTATCTGATCCGGAGAGTGGTAACCGGCCGGCGTTCCCGATACCGAGCTTCGTTCTTCAGCATGGCGGCCTATATCGTATTCGGGTTACTACCTGGGCTCCGATTGATCGCCGATTGGCGACCATCGGTCCTGCATGCACACTTTGCGGTTCCGTCCGGGGCACTGGCTCGATGGCTCTCGCGCCTGACCGGGGTTCCGTACTTGGTGACCGCTCACTTGGGAGACGTTCCTGGCGGCGTTCCCGAGAAGACCGGGCGCTGGTTTCGGCTGGTGTTCCGGTGGACACATGGGATCTGGCGAAACGCTTCCGCCGTGGTCGCCGTGAGCGAACATACCCGGCAATTGGCGCTGCGCCACTATCCGGTGTCGATCGAAGTGATTCCCAACGGGGTTGAGTTGAAGTCAATTCCCGCGGGGGAACCTCCGGTGGGAGATCCTCCTCGGCTGATCTTCGCGGGCCGGTTTCAACCGCAAAAGAACCTCCCTATGCTGGTTCGTAGCCTGGCCGCGATCAAGGACCTCGAATGGATGTGCGAGCTGGTGGGCGATGGGCCCCAAGCAACTTTGGTCGATCGGATGCTCCGCGAGCTTGGATTGGACCAACGCGTGGAGCGTACCGGATGGATCGATCCAGCCGAAGTCGAGGCTCGCATGCACCAGAGCGACATACTGGTCATGCCTTCACGGTCCGAAGGGTTGCCAGTGATCGGCATTCAGGCGCTGGCTGCTGGGTTAGCAATCGTCGCCACCCGCGTCGGTGGACTGACAGAACTGGTCGAGGACGGTGTCAACGGGCGGTCATCTGATCCTGGGAATGAAGCCGACTTCATCGAAGGGCTTCGCTGGTGCCTGGAGAACCGGCGGCGGCTGTCGGGATTGAAAAGGGCCAGCCGCAGAAAGGCGGCCGCCTACGATCTGGATACAGTCGCAGAGCGATACGAACAAGTGTTGGCTCGCGTGGCCGGATGACCCTGGACTTCAACTTCCACTCTATTGTGGGTCTCCGGTTAGAGACGGAGAGCGAAGCGGCTACGGAGTTCTATGCCAGCGAGTTGGCTTCGCACCAAGGAGAACTTGGTGACGGGGTGCCGCTGGTAACGTTGAACTGGCGCCACTCATGGCTTCCGCGGCGACCAGGCGCCGGCTACCGCCTTCAGGTTCACAAGCGCCTCGCACGTTGGTATTACCGGGTGCAGCTTGATCGACAGTTCGCAACGATTGACTGCGCCGGAAACCGAACCGCCATTCCGATGGTTTGGCACATGTTAGTGGAACCGGCCATGCGTTACCTCGCGTCCGGCAAAGGGGCCATCATGCTGCACGGGGCCTCGATTGTCCGTGACGGCAGGTGCTTGGTGTTCACCGGCACCGGCGGGACCGGCAAGACCACCACCAGTTCGTTGTTGCTGCGACACGGCCCCGATTGGAAGCTCCACTCGGACGACTTCGTGTTTCTCCGGCCGGACGGAACGTCCCGCGCTCTGGGCACCCGCGCGCATGCCTACCTTGATCTGCTGAAATGGCTGCCGGACCTGCGCGCACGCCTCAGCCTCCGTGAGCGCTGGCAGCTGGAGCTGTTTGGACGGCTGCGCAAACTCTCGGGCAATCGGATCCGCTGGCCGCTGCGACTGGGCTTGGACCAGCTGTGGCCTGGTCGAGACCTGGTCATGCGGGCGCGGCTGGGAGCGGTGGTTATGCTGAGAGTCCGGGGGGGTGAGAGGCTCGAGATTCATCGGCTCACTCCGGATGAAGCCCTCATCCAAGAGATACTCGAAATGAACTTCTTCGAGGCGCGCTATTTCAGAAGCCTCACCCGACGGTACCTCGGGGAGCAGCAGGCCGAATCAGAAATGAGGATCTGGAGAGAGCAGGAGAGGCAAGTGCTCATAGAGCTCTTCCGACATGCCCCGGTCTATCGCCTTAGGATTCCGGTCGGTTTCGGCGAGGACACTGGCTCGGCTCGGGAACTGTTGAGCGAATTGTCTGCCATTGCGGCGGACAATGGAAGGCCAGCGGGCCGCTCAGTCCATGCTTGACAACCGGATCTGGCGCCTGGTCCGAATCGCCGGGACGGCGCTCTCAATCTTGCTGCTGGTGTGGTTGCTGGCGCGGCAGGACTGGGAATCGCTGACGGCAGGGCTAAGATCGGTTCCGATCACCAACATCCTGTTGGCGCTGGCGCTGCTGGCACTGCGCCATCTGACCTTCACCATACGCTGGTCGATCCTGCTCCGGGCTCAAGACATTCGGCTCCCGTACTGGTCGCTTGTTCGGCTCCAGTTCGCCAGCCTGTTCGCCTCGAATTTCCTACCCACGACCGTCGGAGGCGACGTGGCTCGCATGGCAGGGGTGCTGTCGAAATCGGAAAACAAACTGGCGGCGGCAGCATCAGTGGCGGTCGACCGCGCCCTGGGAGCATTCAGTATGTTGTTCGTGCTGCCGTTTAGCTGGCCACTGGTCGCCGGGCGGCTCGGACTGGCTGCGCCACTGGGCGTTCTGGCTCCCGGCGGCCGGGTCGGCTTCCTGCGCCGCTGGGCGGGGCGGCTCTGGTCGGCGGTCCGCCTGTGGGCTGGAAAGCCTGGTTCGCTTCTGAGTGCCCTATGCGCCTCTTGGTTCGGCGTATTGTGCTTCCTGGTGGCAGTCTGGGGGTTGGCCCAGGGACTGGGTATGCCAGTGGGTCTACGAGATGTGGCCGGCGCAACCGGGCTGACCTACTTCATCTCCTTGATCCCGTTCTCCATCAATGCCTACGGTCTGCGGGAAATCAGCGTCGTGATCTTCTACACCGAACTCGGCAGCACGCCCGAACAGGCGGCGGCGCTGGCCTTGTTGACCCGCCTGATCCTGATTGTGGTCAGTTTGCCGGGAGCAGTGTTCCTCAGCAGCGTAATTCACCAAGCCGTGCCACGAGCGGCAGTTGACCAGCCGTAACTTCAAACAGGTAGCGCTCTTGATTCTGCTGGCAGTCGTGGCTGCCGGCGGGATTGAGCTGCTGCGTGATGCTCAGGGCAGCGGAGATTGGTTGCTCAGCCTTTCGATCGGCTGGTTCGCGACGCTGGCGCTCTATGCCGTCATCGCAGGGATCGCGGGGCTGGCCATAGTAGCAGAGATTGCTCGCCCCGGGTTGGTCACTGGTTGGGCATCTGCCCATGTTCGGATCGGCATGCCGATTCCGCCGCCAGTCCGCTGGCTGGCTGTCGCCACACTTGTTGCATTGCCGAGCCTTCTGCTGCTGGGGCCATGGGGGCGATCGGTAACCACGCCCGCCCTTCGGAGCATGCTTCTGATTGTCAGTGCCGGAGCAGCTGCCCAGCTGGCCCCGCGCGAAACGGTCCCTGCCTTCGGCCGGTTCTTACTTGCCGGGCTGGCGGCAGCGGTGATCTTCGTGGTGGCCAAGCGCCTGGTGCAGGTCACCGGGTACCCCTTCAAACTCGCCTGGTCGGAGGGGAATCGGCTGTGGGACTACTCCCTGTACTTTCGCTGGGACCAATACCAGTTTCCCTCCGGTGCCAGTCTGCCCGGCTACATGGCCCCTGGGCGCCACGGGTTGTGGGGCCTGCCGTTCCTGATACCAAATCTGTCGATTGCCGTTGAGCGAATGTGGGACGCGATGCTGTGGATCGTGCCCTACCTAGCACTGGGGTGGGGCCTGGCGCGCCTCTACGGCGGAGGGTGGCCAGGCCGTCACCGGGTATGGGCAGTGCTTTGGGTATTGCTCTTCCTTACTTCAGGAGGCATCTTCGCTCCTTTGGCATTAAGTGCCTGTCTGATCGTTTGGGGTTACCGTCCAAGACGAGTGGTCCGATCCATGATCCTCGCTGCGATCGCAAGCTGCTATGCCGGGCTGAGCCGGTGGACCTGGCTGCTGGCGCCTGGCGCCTGGGGCGTGATGCTGGTCCTGCTTGGCCCGGGCCGGGATGACCGACCGGCGGTCCGCCTGCGCCATGCCGTCGGAGTCGGGCTGGCCGGATTGCTGGGCGGATTGGCCTCTCAGGGGATCCTGGCAGCCGCCTTCCCACAACCGAACTCGGTTTTCTCGACCGCACTCAGCCAGCCGCTGCTGTGGTACCGCATGCTTCCCAGCCCGACCAACGCGATCGGCGTTGTCCCTGGATTGCTCTTGGCCACCGTGCCACTGCTAGGGTTGGTGCTATGGGCTGCGCGCCGAAAAGTCGTGCTGTGGACCGCGCTCGAACAGGGTTTCTTGGCCCTTTTGGTTCTTGCTTTGACCGGCGCCGGATTGGCGGCGAGTGCCAAGATCGGCGGGGGCAGCAACCTGCACAATGCCGATATGCTGCTGATGACCCTGTTGTTGTTGGTGGGCATTGTCGTCGGCTGGGCAGGCGGCGATCGCGTTCGCCTGTCGGAACAGCTGCCGGATTGGGGGCGCGCCTTGGTGGTGCTGGCCCTGGTGGTGCCGACCCTAGATGCGGTGCGAACCGGCAGCCTGCCCGAGTTGCCCACCGCGCAGGTGACGGACGACTCGCTGGCCGTGCTCCAACAACAGATCCGAACGGCCGCCGATCACGGACCGGTGCTGTTTATCGATCAACGCCAACTGTTCACATTCGGTCAGATTGACCAGGTGCCGATGGTCATGGAATACGAACTAAAGGACATGATGAATCAGGCGCTCAGCTCGAATGAAGCCTACTTTCAGCAGTTTCGAGCAGACCTGCAACGCCGACGGTTTGCCTTGATCGTTAGCGATCCGCTGCCTGGCGAGCTCCAGGGGCGAGCTCACCAGTTCGGAGAAGAGAACGACGCCTGGTACACCTATGTCGCCACACCGCTGCGAGAGTACTACCGTCCACTTCAAATGCTGGACGAGGTTGGAATCTGGCTGCTGGTCCCTGCCGCACCGCCGCCGCCCTGAGCTGGGCCGCACTCGGCGCCGATCCCGCTGAATTCACAACAGCCTCTTGGTGGTGGGCTCCCGGGATGAGGGACCTGGCAGGAAGGGCGCTTGACCTGAACCCGGATCTGGCTATAATTCAATCATTGAATTCAGGAGTTGAATTTTGAAATGAGCCCTCCAAAGGACGCGGTAGTTGAGCGGCGCGATCTCACATTGCTTGAGGAGATCGAACGCGATCCCGATACGACCCAGGCCACTTTGGCGACCCGGCTTGGCGTCGCGGTCGGAACGGTCAACTGGCACATTAAGCGCTTGATTGCGAAGGGTTATGTGAAAGTAAAGCGAGCCGAGCGCCGAAAGCTCAAGTACATTATCACTCCGGAGGGGATAGCGCTGCGGGCTCGTTTGACGGTGGCCTACGTCGAGAACTCGATGGCGCTCTACCGCAGGACGCGGAAGCGGGCCCGAGCGGCGTTGAAGCAGGCCCGGCTGCAGGGGTTCGATACAGTGGTGATCGAGGGTGACGGCGACATCGCGGACGTGTGCAGACTGACCTGCATTGAGTATGGACTGTCCGTCGCTGATCCTGACGGCCGAAATGGCCTTCCCAGGCTGACGATCGATGGGACCGAGATTCGGTTCGTGCTGCCGGGTGGCTAGCGGTCGACGGCTTGCCCCGGGCGGCCGGTTCACACGAGGTCGACAAGGAGCTTCCCCTTGAGTGAAATGAATGGAGCCCGAGAGTTCTGGTCTTCGCAGCGGGTGCTGGTAACCGGCGGGGCAGGGTTTCTCGGCAGGCACATGGTGCAGCGGTTGGAAGACCTTGGCGCAACGGACGTGTTCGTGCCACGCCGCAAGTCCTATGACTTAACGCAGCAAAGCGATGTGCAGCGATTGTTGGCAGAATCCGATCCCCAGATTGTGCTGCACCTGGCGGCCAAGGCCGGTGGGATCGGTGCCAACCGTGCCCGGCCGGGGGAGTTTTTCTTCGACAATCTGACGATGGGAACTCAACTGCTCCACCACGCCTGGCGCCACGGCGTAACAAAGTTCGTGTCGGTCGGGACCGTCTGCTCTTATCCGAAATTCACGCCGGTTCCCTTCCAGGAGTCGGACATCTGGAACGGCTATCCGGAGGAGACGAACGCCCCTTATGGTTTGGCCAAGAAGATGCTGCTGGTGCAGTCGGCTGCCTACCGCCAGCAATATGGATTCAATTCGGTAAACCTTATCCCGGTCAATCTGTATGGCCCGGGGGACAACTTCGACCTGGAAACATCTCACGTCATCCCGGCGCTGATTCGCAAACTGTTGGAGGCCAAAGACCGCGGTGACCCGAAGGTTGTGTTGTGGGGAGACGGCAGTCCAACCCGAGAGTTCCTGTATGCGCCTGATGCTGCAGTCGGGATCGCGTTGGGGGCGCAGTACCTCGAATCGAGCGATCCGGTCAACCTCGGTTCCGGGCAGGAGATCGCGATTCGAGATCTGGCGCACCTGATCGCGGAGTTGACTGAATTCGAGGGCGAGTTCGAGTGGGACGCGACCAAGCCAAATGGCCAGCCACGCCGCGCGCTGGACACCAGCAAAGCACGTGAGTTGTTTGGCTTCCAGGCCAATACCATGCTGGTGGATGGCCTGCGGCACACAGTCGATTGGTACTTGGCCCACCGTAATCAGCAGCAGGCCGCCGAATGACGATTGCGCGGCGCTCCGAACTGCTCACTATCATCCGACCCAGCCGCGGTTGGAGCAGACTCAGCCTGGCCGAAATTTGGCGGTACCGGGAACTGCTGTTCTTCCTGGTCTGGCGCGATGTCAAGGTGCGCTACAAGCAGACTTTGCTGGGTGCCGGTTGGGCAATCCTCAAACCTCTCTTCAGCATGGTGATATTCGCCGTGATCTTCGGCAGGTTGGCCGGAATTCCGACCGACGGGTTGCCGGCGCCGATCTTCTACTTCGCCGGACTCCTTCCCTGGCTGCTATTCCAAGATGGCGTGAACCGGGCAAGTTCGAGCCTGGTGACCGGCCGCAGCCTGGTGACCAAGGTGTATTTCCCCAGGGTGACGATCCCGTTGGCCGGCGTGCTGGGTGGGCTCGTCGATTTTGCGCTTGGTGGCGTGGTGCTGGCCGGTATGATGATCTACTTCGGTGCCCGGGTTGGAGCGGGCATCTGGGCTTTGCCGGGATTCCTGGTGCTCACCCTCCTGACTGCAATCGGAGTCGGTCTGTGGCTTTCCGCCCTCAACGTCACCTATCGTGACGTTGGCTACGTAACCCCATTCATCATTCAGGCCTGGATGTACGCTTCCCCGGTGGCCTATTCGGCGACGCTCATCCCTCAGGGAGTCGGGCGATTGCTGTATGGGCTGAACCCCATGGCTGGGGTGATCCAGGGGTTTCGTTGGGCACTGCTCGGAACCGGGCAACCCGATACCGACATGCTATGGGTGTCGTTGGCCGTTGCGGCAACCTTGCTAGTCAGCGGCATGCTCTACTTCAAACGAGTCGAGCGAGATTTCGCGGATGTCATCTGACATGAGTCGATCCCAACCAATTGGAGGCTTCCGCAGTGGTTGAGCCAACGATTCGCGTCCGCGAGCTGGGCAAACGATATCGATTGGGAGGCTCACCCAGTGGCTACCGCACGTTGCGCGACGGATTAAGCCGAGCGTTCTCACCCAGGGCGAGGCGCTCCGGGAGCACTGGGGGGGAGTGGATTTGGGCCCTCCGCCAAGTATCGTTCGACGTTGCGCCCGGTGCTGTGTTGGGAATCATCGGCCGAAACGGGGCGGGTAAGACCACTCTGCTGAAGATTCTCTCTCGGGTGACCGAACCTACCGAGGGCCAAGCGGAAATTCACGGCCGGGTCGGCTCACTCCTGGAGGTCGGAACTGGCTTCCATCCGGAGCTGACCGGCCGCGAGAATATCTTTCTGAACGGTGCGATCCTTGGAATGAAGCGAGCGGAGATCGAGAGCCGATTTGACGAGATCGTAGCGTTTGCCGAGGTCGAAAGGTTCGTTGATACGCCTATCAAACACTATTCGACTGGGATGAATCTCCGCCTGGCGTTTGCCGTGGCCGCCCACCTGGAGCCGGAGATTCTGTTGGTCGATGAGGTGCTTGCAGTTGGCGACGCCGAGTTTCAGCGCAAGTGCATTGGCAAGA
>CAZGCX010000049.1:0-1221 GCA_964524585.1 uncultured Anaerolineaceae bacterium | reverse complement strand
ATGAGTGACGTGGCCCAACGGGGGCGAACGGTACTCTTCGTCAGCCACGACATGTCGGCGATGCTCCGCCTGACCGAAGAAGCGATCCTGCTGGAGGAAGGAAAGATCGCCCTGCGTGCTCCCACAGCGCTAGCGGTCGAAACCTACCTTTCCTCGGGCTTGTCCGAGATCGGACAGCGAGACTGGGATCCGGCCGCCCCCCAGGTCGTGCAGGCGAGGCCATTCCGACCGCTTCGCTTGCGGGTGCTGGACGACCAGGGCGATGTGGCGGGGACTGTGCCCAGTTCGAAGCCATTCTCGGTGGAGTTCGAATACGAACTGGATCAGGACCTGCGAGGATTGCGCGTGGGCATCTATTTGCTGACTACGCGTGGGGAGCCGGTATTCACTTCATTCGACACCGACCGCCCAAGTGATTTTGAGCGCCTCACGGCACGCTCAGCCGGTCGTTACCGCAGCCGCTGTACGATCCCCGGCAACTTGCTCAACGCAGGCCGCTTTGTGCTGGGTGTCAATGCCAGTGTCTTCAAGGTGCGCTCGTATTTCACCGATGAGCAAGCGTTGAGCTTTGCGGTAGAGGGGATTTCTGCTCCGGGAAGTCAATGGGCCGAAAACCGGCGCGGCCCGCTTCGCCCAGAACTCAATTGGGAAGTGGCAGAAGCGATTCCATGAGCAACCTCGGCATGAAAGATTGGCTGAAGGCTGGCCTGGGATCAGTGCCCCTGGCGGCTGAGGCATATCAGCTGCTGGTTGGAAACCGCAGTCTGCCGGCCAGTGGTTATCGATCCGAACGGCTGGAGGATGAGCTTGTCGGATGGGTGAAGGCGGCCCAAGCGGCGCGTCGCCTGGTGGGCCCCAGGGCGGGTAGGCGGGTTGCGGTCTTCGCCTATCTGCAATGGTGGTTGGAGCACGCAGTTGCTTTGAGCTTGCTACTACATGCCCATGGCCACCAGGTGGAGCTTTGGCTCCTGCCGTATCGGCGGTGGCAAGTCGAGTCGAACCGATTCGACGACCGGCGGCAGGGCTTCTATTTGCTCCAGACGCTCCAGCCCTTGACTTCGATCCTGGGGGTTCAGATGCTCGACGCGATGCAGCCGGCCCCGGTGCAGTTCGCACAGCAGATCGAGCGTCAAAGCCTGCTCGATGTGCAGTACACGCTGCAGCGGGAACAAATCGACTTCGAGACCGAGGTGGCGGCACAGAAGCTGCTCGAACTACGGC
>CAZGCX010000048.1:0-13655 GCA_964524585.1 uncultured Anaerolineaceae bacterium | reverse complement strand
ATCGAAGAGATCAAGGTCGAGATCGATCGGTCGACCAGCGACTACGACAAGGAGAAACTGCAGGAACGCCTGGCCAAGCTGGCCGGCGGGGTAGCGGTGATCCGGGTCGGCGCGGCCACCGAGACTGAGCTGAAAGAGAAGAAGCACCGGGTGGAGGACGCGCTCTCGGCGACCCGAGCTGCGGTGGAAGAGGGCATCGTTCCGGGCGGCGGCGTGGCGCTCATCAACGCCTTGAAGTCGGTCGAAAAGCTGATGGATGAAGAGACCGACATCAACACCGGTATCAAGATCGTGCGTCTGGCGTTGGAAATGCCGTTGCGCGGGATTGCCCGCAATGCCGGGCAAGACGGCGCGGTGGTGCTCGATACCGTTCGACGCATGCAGGCCGAGAAGAAGAGCGACAAGATCGGCTACGATGTGCTCTCGGGCGAGTACCTCGACATGGTGGAGGCCGGCATCATCGATCCGGCCAAAGTCACCAAAGGTGCGCTGGAGAACGCCGCTTCGATCGCGGCCATGATCCTGACCACCGAAGCGTTGATCACCGATGTCCCAGAGGACGAGAAGATGCCGGCCGCACCACCCATGCCGGATTATTAGGCGATAACTCAGTCCCCGACTCAAGACAGCCCCTCCACAACGGAGGGGCTGTTGCATTTTCGGTGGTTGCGGTGTGGGCTAGGTCAAATGCCTTGGAAATGCGCCGGCCGGTCCGGGAGCCTGCTCAGATGCTCGCTCAGCACCGCAGGCACTTCGCTTCGCTCAGCACCGCAGGCACTTCGCTTCGCTCAGCACCGCAGGCACTTCGCTTCGCTCAGCCAATCCAGCCGGCAAGGCCCCCGATCAACACCAACACTGCGATCGCCAGACAACCCACGGTGAACAGGCGCACGGTGACTTTCAGCGCAAATCGCAAGGCGATCCATGCCACAAAGGCAGCGCCCACTAGCGCAACCGCCTGCAAGAATGTCGGCAACTCTGAGAAGTGCATCCGTCCTCCAACTGACCAAGCACGATCGGGGTGATCAGCGACCTCAGGCCGAGCGGTCCACGACGACCCGGCCCTTCTTCACCACCACCCGTACAAGGTTCGTGCCAAAACGGTAGCCGAGCTGACGGTAGTCGCCCACTTCGAGCACCAGCAGGTCAGCCTGTTTTCCAGGCTCCAAGCTTCCAAGGCGAGACTGGCGATCGATCGCCGCGGCGGCGTTGATCGTGGCCGCTGCGATCGCCTGGGCTGGCGTCAATCCCAGGTAGCGGCAGGCCAGGGCCAGCACGAACTGCATACTCTCGCACCAGGCCGTCCCGGGGTTGAGGTCGGTGGCCACGGCCAGTATGCCGCCGGCCTCGAGGATTTCCGTGGCGGGTGTGTATTCGTGCTGGGCCAGGCCGAAGGGCGTGGCTGGTAGGGCGACTGCCACCGTGTCAGACTGCGCCAGCACCTGCAGATCGGCGGGAGGGGTCACAACCAGATGATCGGCCGATACTGCGCCAAGTTCGGCCGCCAGGCGGGCCCCGCCCAATGATACAAACTCGTCGGCATGAATCTTCAGCGGGAAGCCCAGTTGGCTGGCCGTTTCCAGGATGCGCCGGGTCCGGTCCAGATCAAACACGTCCCGCTCGCAGAACACGTCAACAAATGGAAGCGGTCGGTCGTCGGGCCACCATTCACGCAGTTGCGGCAGCATCTGCTCGCAGATCAGTGCCGTATATTTGCCGACCGAGTGCTCCTCCGGCACGGCATGTGCTGGCAAGAAAGTAGGGATCAACTCGAGCGGTCCTTGCCGGTCGAGCGACAGGATGGCCTGCATCATCTTCAGCTCGGTATCGTAGTCCAGTCCATAGCCGGTCTTCGCTTCCGCGGTGGTCGTGCCGTAGGTCAGCATGCGTTGGGCGCGCAGCGCGGCTTGAGAAATCAGCTGATCCAGCCCGGCGGCCCGGGTCTGACGCACAGTGGATAAGATCCCTCCCCCGGCCTCCAGCAGCTCCATGTAGCTGGCGCCTGCCACCCGCAATTCGAATTCGCCCGCCCGGTCGCCGGCCCAGATCAGGTGCGTGTGAGGATCGACGAATCCAGGCATGACTACCCGGCCGCCGGCGTCGATCTCGTGTGTGGCGTGTAAGCTCTCCCGCAGTTGCTCGCTGGGGCCAACTTCCAGGATGTCACTCCCGGATAGGGCGATCGCGCCTTCGGTCAGCATTCCGAGTTCGCCCAGGTGCGAACCGCGCTGCAGTCCGCCCCGCAGCGTGAGCAGCTGACCGCAGTTGTAGATCAGCAGATCAGCTTCAGGCACCGCGCTCGTCTACCAGGGTCAGCAACAGCAGCAGGGCGATCAGATTCAAACCGGCGGCAACCAGTGCGTTGGCCTGGATTCCCTTGGCGAACAGCGGCCCGCCGATGAGCGCCCCCAAGGCGCGGCCCAGCGAGAAGGCGCCGACGGCCGTCGCCTGCAAGGTCGAACGCGCCTGTGGCACCTGTTCGGTCATTAAGGGCAGCATGCCCACGATCGAGACTTCAAAGCTGAGGTACATCAGAAACAATCCAAGCAATGCTCCGCCAAGGTTTCTCGCCAGGATCGGCAAGGCCAGCAGGGCAGCGGCGCTGAAGGCTAGGCCAAAGCTGACCGCCCTCCGTTTGCCCAGCCGATCGGAAATTCCGGCGACCAGGCCTTCGCCCCCGAGTTCGGAAACCCCGATCAAAGCCGAGGCTGCCCCTAACGCCGCGATCTGTAGGCCAAAAGAACCCTCCATCCACAGCCCGTACACGATGCCTACTGCTTCGTTCGCCATGGCGATGAGCAGCGCAACCGCCAGCGCGGTCAACGCCGAAGATCGGGAAAGGATCGCGGCAAAGGTTCCCGCCAGCTTGAGTTGGTTGGGCTGCCGTCCCCGGTCGCGCGGGATCGTGCGCAGCATCCACAGCCCACTCAGCACCGCCAGCGCGGTCAGGATCGGAAATGGCGACTTCCATCCGAACGCCGAAATCAAGAGGCCAATCGCGGGGACACCGAGCAAGTAGGCCAGCGACCAACTGGCCTCCACCAACGCCATCGGCGTTCCGCGGCGCTCGAATTCGATATGATCGCCCAGCAGCGCCGCTTGCGCAGAATCGAGCAGTGCTTTGCTCAGGCCGGTGGCCAGAACAGCAATCACAAATGTGGCAAAGGACGGCCAAAGAGTCACGGGCGCCAGCCCGACCGCGAACACGATCACGCCAAGAACCATGGCAAAGCGCCGGCCGCGCAGGTCTCCCAGCGAGCCCAGCAGCGGGCTGGTGAGCATCAGCGTTGAGCGTGCCGTGACAGCAGCGATAAGCAGCTCCGGTTGCACGCCCAAGCCACGTGCCAGAGCCGGCAGGAACGGGTAGACCATACGGAAGCCGGTGTTGGTGACGGTCCGGGTCAGCGTGACTGAGAGCAGCAGGCCGCGCAGCTTAGGCGCGTTACGAGTTCCAGTGATCAAAGCGCAGGACCTCCTCCAATGGCTTGCGCCCGCCGCGCTTCGGACTGTCAGTTAGCGCCTCCGGATCGGCCGGGTAGCCCACCGAAAGCACAACTCGCAGGTGTAGTTCCGGCGGAATGCCCAGCAGTTCTCGGGCCTGCTCATATTCATATATTGTGACCGGACAGGTGCCGACCCCCAGCGACCACGCTGCAAGATGCATGTAGCCGGCCGCCTGCCCAGCGTCGAACATGATTGACCAGCGCTCGTCAGGATCGGGGGTGAGGATGGCAATCGCTGCCGCAGCTTCCGCAAGCTGTCCGGCATATCGCCCGAGCTCGGACATCCTGCTGAGAGTCGAGCGGTCGCGGACTACCAGAAAGTGCCAGGGCTGACTATTTTTGGATGACTGAGCCCGACGCCCGGCATTGACAATGGTCTGCAGAGTCTGCTCATCAACCAGCCGTTGGCTGAAATTGCGTACTGCTCGTTTGGTTTGGATAGCGTGCAACACTTCCATGGCTGCTCCGAGGCGGACGCAGACGATTGTACGCCACGGTTCCTCTGGCGTTGAAAACGAAGAACCCCCGCTGGCGGGGGTTCTTCGTCTGAGTCAGCTGCTGTCCGGGTCTGGCGAGCTGGCAGGCTCCCGGATTGTCGAGCGCCGTTTCAACTCAAGGCGTGTCGCACCCTAGCTCAGCATCACAGCCTGCTTGCTTGCCAGGCTGGCGAAATCTGTGCTTGCTAAACTGCCTCTCAGTGCCTGCTGCGCTTCTTGCAGCGTCTGCTGGATCGAACAGGCCTGACTGAAGATGCAATCCTCGGGGTCGTCCAGGCAATGGACCAACTCGATCGGACCGTCGATTGCCTGCACAACGTCCAGCACACTGATCCGGGCCGCTGGCCGGGCCAGCGACACCCCGCCCCGCGCACCACGAGCGGTGCGCAAGACGCCGGCGATCGCCAATTGCGACACGATTTTGGCCAGGAAAGAGGTCGGGATGTGCTGGTCGCGTGCGATTTTGGAGGTCGCAACCGACTCCCCAGCCTCCAACCCCGCCAGGTAGAGTACGGTACGAAGGCCGTAATCGGCCTGCCGCGTGAAATGCATGCCAAATCCAGTCTAGAAAGTCGACTAAATTCGGGCAAGTGTGAGTTGTCATAGCCACAAAGTGAGCTTTTGCGGCCGGAAACTGTCCGCTTGGACCCGCCATGGTATCATTGCCCACTTTGCCGACTCTGGGAGAAAGCGAGGCGAATTGAAGAACCTTGCCGTGGTTGGAGTAGGTCACGTCGGGCTGGTAACCGGGGCATGTTTCGCTGATCTTGGAAACCGGGTAGTGGGGCTGGACACCGATCAGGAGCGCATCAATGGGTTGCTGCGTGGCCAGCTGCCGATCTACGAGCCTGGTTTGGAGGAGCTGGTGGGGCGGAACGTGGACGCCGGTCGCCTGAGCTTCACCACCTCCTACGAAGAGGCGATCCGCCAGGCGGAGTTCATTTTCATCGCGGTCGGCACTCCTGGCGGCGTTGAGGGGGAAGCCGACCTCAAATACGTGCGTCAAGCGGCCGAATCGATCGCCGAGCACATGATCGCCCCGCTGATCATTATCAACAAATCCACTGTCCCGGTCGGCACCGGCGACTGGGTAGCTGACATCGTGCGCGAGCACCAAAAAGTGTCCATCCCCTTCTCGGTGGTCTCCAACCCCGAATTCTTGCGGGAGGGAGCGGCGATCGCAGACTTCATGAATCCCTCGCGTACCGTGCTCGGCTCCACTGACGAACGGGCCGCCGAGAAAGTGGCCCAGTTGCACCTGCCGCTGCGGGCTCCGATCTTGATCACCGACCTGCGCACGGCCGAAATGATCAAGTACGCCTCCAACGCCTTCCTGGCCACCAAGATCTCCTTCATCAACGAGATCGCCAATATCTGCGAGGCCTTGGGTGCCGACATCAAGGAGGTCGCTACTGGAATGGGCTACGATCCGCGCATCACTCGCTACTTCCTGGATGCAGGATTGGGCTACGGCGGCTCGTGCTTCCCCAAGGATGTCAAGGCTTTGGCCTACATGGCCGAAGAGAAGGGGCGCCATCCCCAGTTGCTCCAAGCGGTAATGGACATCAACCAGGACCGTCGCGCACAATTGGTCGAGAAAACCCGCGCCCTGTTGGGTGGCCTGGAGGGGAAGACGGTTGGCCTGTTGGGCCTGACTTTCAAGCCCAACACCGATGATTTGCGTGAGGCCCCAGCGCTGGATGTGGCCCGGATGCTGCTCTCAGCGGGCGCCCGGGTGCGGGCCTACGATCCGGTCGGCATGCCGAGCGCGTCGGAGACGATGCCGGACATTGAGATGGCGCGTGATCCGTACGATCTGGCGGAGGGTGCCGACGGCCTGGTCGTGTGCACTGAGTGGAACGAGTTCCTTCAGCTCGATTTGGAGCGGGTGCGGGGCCTGATGGCCCGTCCGGTGATCGTGGACGGCAGGAACATCTACGACCCTCGCAAGCTGCTTGAACTCGGATTCAGCTATATGGGGTTTGGGCAAGGATACGGGCCGGATGGGGAGCCCCGGCGACAGCTGGCGGGCGCGGAGGAGTCCGCCGTATGAGCGGAGCCGTTCTCAGCACCCGGCTCCGTAACGGTTTACAAGTCCGGCTCAAGGAAATTCACACCGCACCGCTGATCAGCACCTGGGTGTGGTACCGGGTTGGCTCGCGCAACGAGCGCGCCGGCGGTACCGGCCTGTCGCACTGGGTCGAACACATGCAATTCAAGGGCACTCCGGCCTATCCGGCGGGAACGCTGGACCGCGAGATTTCGCGCAACGCCGGTTTCTGGAACGCATTCACCTGGCTGGACTGGACCGCCTATTTCGAAACGATGCCGCAAGACCGTGCCGAGCTGGCGCTGCGCATCGAGGCCGATCGGATGCAGAATAGTCTGTTCGAGCCCACGGAAGTCGAGTCGGAGCGCACGGTCATCATCTCTGAGCGGCAGGGCAGCGAGAATGAACCGACCTTTCGATTGTCGGAGGAGATCCACGCCTCCGCTTTCCGGCTGCATCCCTACCATCACATGGTGATTGGGGACATGGTGGACCTGCACTCGATCTCGCGCGATCAGCTCTACGACCACTACCGCACCAATTACGTTCCCGGCAACGCCGTGCTGGCGGTGGCGGGTGACTTCACTGCCAGCAGCATGCTGCGCAAGATTCGACAGCTGTTTGGCAAGATCCCCAAAGCTCCAGTTCCTGCTTACCATGACCGTACCGAGCCGGAGCAAGCCGGCGAACGCCGCGTTGCGGTGCGAGGGCCGGGGGAGACGGTCTTCCTTGAATTGGCCTACCGGGCGCCCAACGCCACCGACCCGGATTTCGTGCCACTGGCCGTGATTGACAGCGCGCTGACCGGTGCCTCGAATCTGAACTTGTTCGGCGGCGGGGTGTCGAACAAGACCTCACGGCTGTACCGGCGGCTGGTGGAAGGCGAGCTGGCAGCCTCGGTTTCTGGCGGGCTGGTACCAACCATTCATCCCTACCTGTATTCGATCAGCGTCACACTCCGGCCAGACAGCGATCTGGAGACGGTCCAGCGGGCTGTAGATGAGGAGCTGGAGAAGCTGTTGCAGGAACCGGTGAGCGCGGCCGAAGTGGCCAAGGCGATCAAGCAAGCTCGAGCGCTGTTCGCCTATGGCAGCGAGAGCATCACCAATCAGGGCTTGTGGCTGGGCTTCTCTGAGATGTTTGCAAACTATCTATGGTTCGAGAGCTACCTGGAGCTATTGGCGGCGGTCACCCCGGAGTCGATGTTGGATGTCGCCCGGCGGCGCCTGATCCCTTCGAATCGGGTGGTCGGGGTCTATGAACCATTTGGCTCTTCCTAAGCTCAATCTCGACAGCCTGCCCGGCCCCGACACCGTCCTGCGTCGGGAGCTCGGCAATGGGATGCTGGTGCTGGCGCGCGAGAACCTGACCAGCCCCTCAGTGGTGATTGCCGGCTACCTGCCGGTGGGCTCGCTATTGGAGCAGCCCAGTCAAGCCGGATTGGCAGCAGCCACTGCCGGCGGACTGATGCTCGGGACCGAGCAGCGGAAGTTTGCCGAGCTCTACGAATCGATCGAGTCTATCGGGGCCCGGTTGAGCTTCTCAACCGCCAAGCACACCACCGCGTTCTCGGGCAAGGCGCTGGCGGAAGACCTGGGAGTGCTGCTGGACCTGCTGCACGAAGTGCTGTTGACCCCGGTCTTTCCGGCCACACAAGTGAGCCGAATGGTGGCTGAGAAGCTGACCTCTTTGGCGATCCGCGACCAGGATACCAGCTCGCGCGCCGACCTGGCCTTCAGCGGGTTAATCTATTCAGACCATCCGTATGCGGTGCCGACCGAGGGCAATCGTGACACGGTTGAGAAGCTCACCGCGGCGCAGTTGCGCCGATTCCATGCCAGGTACTATCGACCGGCCGGAACGGTGATCTGCGTGGTCGGCGGGGTGCGGGCGAAGCGGGCCGCCCAGACCGTCGAGAAGCGGTTCGCCGACTGGGCTGCCGGTCGCCAGGTCAAGCAGCCGACCCTGCCTGACCTGCGGCCACTGCAAGGCATTGTGCGCGAGCACGTTCCGCTGGAGGGCAAGAGCCAGTCGGACATTGTGCTTGGGTTCGCCGGTCCGCCGCGAGCCGACCCGGACTTCCTGGCTGCCTCGCTGGCCAACAACATCCTGGGCCGTTTTGGCATGTATGGGCGGATCGGGGATGTGGTGCGGGAGCAGGCCGGATTGGCATACTACGCTTACAGCGCGCTGATCGGAGGCTATGGCCCCGGCCCCTGGCAGGTGATGGCCGGTGTGAACCCCAGAAATCTGGAACGAGCGGTCGAATTGATCCGAACTGAATTCCGCAAGATGATTGGCCGAGCGCCCTCCGCCGCCGAACTGGCGGACAACCAGGCGAATTTCATTGGCCGCTTGCCATTGCAGCTGGAATCGAATGAAGGGGTCGCCGGAGCGCTGGTGAACGCCGAGCGGCATGGGTTGGGACTGGACTACCACCAACGCTACCCCGGATTGGTGGCGGGCGTCACCCGCGGCGATATCCTGCGGGCGTCGCGACGTTTCATCGACCCCGACCACTTGGCGATCGGCAGCGCTGGCCCGGAGAGCACCCCGGCGTGAACCTCTTGCGTTCGGGTGTAGATATCGTCGAGGTGCATCGCATCGACCACGCCATCATTCGCCACGGACAGCGTTTCTTCGACCGGTTCTATACCAGCCAGGAACTGATCGACGCCAATGGCCAGACGCCGGCGTTGGCGGCACGCTTTGCTGCCAAAGAGGCGGTCGCCAAGGCGCTGGGGACCGGCATCGGTCAGGTCGCGTGGAAGGAGATCGAAGTGGTGAACGGCCCTCGACGAGAGCCCATGCTGCGGTTGCACGGCAACGCCCAGCTGCTTTCAGAGTCGCTGGGCCTGAGCGACTGGGCGATCAGCTTGAGCCACACTGAAGATCACGCGGTTGCGGTGGCGGTAGCCTTTAACACTCCGTTAGACGGGTAATCAACTGTGATATACTGCCTCCCGCTCCCGCCTGGAGCTGTTCGCAGCCTGGCGGGAGATTTGCGACGCTAGGAGGAAGCATGTCGGTAGTGAACATGAAGGAACTGCTGGAGACGGGGGTGCACTTCGGGCATCGTACCCGCAAGTGGAATCCACGCATGCGGCCCTTCATCTTTACCGAGCGCAACAATATCCACATCATCGACCTGCAGCAGACGTTGGAGTCACTGGAGGAGGCCTACGCCCTGGTGCGCGAGACAGTCGCGGAGGGTGGGGAGATCCTGTTCGTCGGCACCAAGCGGCAGGCACAGGAAACGATTGAGCTCGAAGCGACTCGTTGTGGAATGCCGTATGTCAATTCGCGCTGGCTGGGCGGGACGCTGACCAACTGGCGCACCATCCGCAGCCGGATTGATGAGCTGGACGAGCTCGAGCGCCGCCGCGACGAAGGCGAATTCGAACTGGTGACCAAGAAGGAAGCCCTGACCCTGACCCGGCGGATCGACAAGCTGGAAGAGCGGTTGGGCGGGATCCGCAATATGAAGGCGGTTCCGCAATTGATCTATGTGGTCGATGTGCGGCGGGAAGACACCGCCGTGCATGAGGCAAATCTGCTTGAAATTCCGGTGATCGCTTTGGTCGACACCAACTGCGACCCCAGCGGCGTGGACTACGTCATTCCATCCAACGACGACGCCATCCGGGCCATCAAGCTGCTGACTTTGACCATTGCCAACGCCGCGGCGGAAGGCCTGGAAATGCGCAAGGACCGCCAGGTGGAGGAGGGTGAGCCGGCAGATGCTGGTCAGCCCACAAGCGGCGAGCCGATGACCGATGAAGAGTTGCTGGGCGAAGCCACGTTGGCCAAGCTCAAGACCGGGGACTTCGACGAGAAGGCTGAGGCGGAAGGCGAAGTCATGGCCGAGGCCGAAGTCGAAGCCGAGGCGGAGGCTGAGCCGGAAGTAGACGATCAGCCAGGCGAGCAGCCCACCGGTGAGGTGAAAGCCAGCGACGCGCCGGCAGTCGAGCCCGAGTTGGAAGCTGAAGCATCGGCCGAGATTGCAGACCAGCCCGCTATGGGCGACGGTGACCAGGATCCTGAAGCTGAATGAGTGTCAGCACCGACCAGGTAAAGCAGCTTCGGGAGCGGACCGGAGCCGGAGTCCTCGACTGTCGCAAAGCGCTGGAAGAAGCCGGCGGAGATCTGGACCAAGCTGAGCTGCTCATCAAGCAGAAGGGCCTGGCCAAGATGGAGGCCCGGGCCGATCGCCAGACCAGAGAGGGCACCATTGACCTCTACAGCCACGGGGAAGGGCGCATGGGGGTGATGGTCGAGGTGAATTGCGAGACCGACTTCGTTGCCCGCACGACCGAATTCCGAGATTTCGCTCACGAGATGGCGCTACAGATCGCAGCCAATGCCCCGCGATGGGTAGCAAGTGAAAACGTACCGCAGCAGATCCTTGAGCAGCAGCGTGAGCAAGCCCGGCAGGAAGCGAGCGGCGAAGGCAAGCCGGATAACGTAATCGAACGAATCGTCGAAGGGAAGATCGAGAAGTTCCTTGACGACAACTGCCTGCTGCGTCAACCCTACGTGCGTGATGCCGAAAGGACCGTCGAGCAAATACTTCAGGAGGTCATTTTGTCGACCGGGGAGAATGTCTCTATCCGGCGCTTCGAGCGCTGGGAGCTTGGCGAGGCGGATGCCTGAACGTCAGCGAAGTCCTCGCGGGATTGAGGCGGCTGCCGAAATCCCGCCAAGGATTGAGCTTGTGGACGAATCCTTTTGTGGGACTAAGCGAGGGGCCAACCCTGGGTTGGCTCTTTTTGTAATCCTGGATGGTCCGATTGGCTGAGGCAGCTTATCACCGAGTATTGATCAAGTTGGGCGGGGAGGCGCTGGCCCAGGAAGACGGATTCGGAATCGACCCGCTGCAGGCCGAAGCGGTCGCAGCCCGAATCAAACAAGTCAAGGAACTTGGGGTGCAAGTAGCGCTGGTGCTCGGGGGCGGCAACTTCTGGCGTGGCCGAGAGGGGATCAAGCGAGGCATGGAGCGCGCCACCGCCGACTACATGGGTATGCTGGCCACCGTGATCAACTCGCTGGCGCTGATGGATGCCCTGGAGCGGGGCGGGGTGGTGACCCGCGTGATGACTGCGATCGAGATGCGTTCGGTGGCCGAGCCCTACATTCAGCGTCGCGCGATCCGGCACCTGGAAAAAGACCGGGTGGTCATTATGGGCGCCGGGACGGGGAACCCGTATTTCTCCACCGATACGGCCGCCGCACTTCGGGCGATGGAGATCGGGGCCGAGATCGTGATCAAGGCGACCAAGGTTGATGGGATCTACGACAGTGACCCAACCAAGGACCCGAATGCACAGCGCTTCGATCGATTGACCTATATCCAGTCGCTCAATATGCGGCTGGAAGTGATGGACGCCACCGCAATCTCGCTCTGCATGGACAACGGCCTTCCGATTCTGGTGCTTGACATGTGGCAACCCGGCAGTCTGTTGCGAGCCGTCCAAGGCGAGTCGGTGGGAACCCTGGTCAGTACCTAGGTTTGGTTCCCGAACGGCGGAAGGCCGGCGCGATGGCGCACTCAGCGGCCACACAGCCCCCCAACTTCGCAAATCGTCGGTTTTGAGCTATGCTATGAGATGCGTTTTGACAGCCGCCGACGACGCGGTTTGGCGCTGGCTGACCGCAGAAACCTCACCGAATTACCGCGCACCGCAGCAGGAGTGTCTAAATGATCCAAGAAGCCCTCACCGAGGCTGAGTCCCGAATGTCCGGGGCGGTGCGGGCATTGGAGGACGATCTGGCCGCAATCCGCACTGGGCGAGCATCGCCGGCGCTGGCCGAGAAGGTTCTGGTGGAATACTACGGCAGCCCGACCCCACTAATTCAATTGGCGACCATTTCTGCGCCTGAACCCCGCCTACTGACCATCCGGCCCTTTGATCCGGCCAGTGTCAAGGACATCGAAAAGGCAATCCTGGCTTCTGATTTGGGCCTGACGCCTAACAACGATGGGAAGCTGATCCGGTTGAGCATTCCGCCGCTCACCGAAGAGCGGCGGCACGACCTGGTCAAGCAGGTCAGATCGCGGGCCGAGGAGGCGCGGGTAGCGGCCCGCAACGTACGACGGGACGTGCACAACACGCTGCGCGAATTCGAGCAGGAAAAACTGATCTCGGAGGACGAGCTGCGCCGCGCCGAAGACGACCTACAGAAACTGACGGACGATCACATCGAACAGATCAATCAGGTCAGCGAGCGCAAAGAATCCGAGGTTCTGGAAGTCTGACCATCCAGGTTATGGAAGCAGTCGACAGTTTGCCGCAGAGCGTTCCCGAACACGTAGCCATCATCATGGACGGGAACGGCCGCTGGGCACGCGAGCGGGGTTTGCCGCGGCTGGCCGGCCACCGGGCGGGAGTTGAGAACCTGCGCCGGGTGATTCGGGCTGCGGCCGAGTTTGGTCTCCGCTACCTGACGATCTACGCCTTTTCCACCGAGAACTGGGAACGTCCCAGCAACGAAGTGCGCGGTCTGATGAACATCCTGGAAGAGGTCATCGATCGCGAGCTGAAGGAGCTGCACCGCAACGGCGTGCAGTTGCGGCACATCGGCCGGCTGGACGGTTTGCGCGACGAGCTCCAGCAGAAGGTGCGCCACGCCATTGAGCTCACCAAGGACAACGATCGGTTGGTGCTCAATGTCGCCTGGAACTACGGCGGCCGGGACGAAATCATTCACGCAATTCAGCGCATGATCGAAGACCAGGTCGATCCGAGCACGATCGACGAGCAGATGGTGCATCGCTATCTATTCACCGCCGACAGCCCCGATCCGGACCTGATCATTCGGACCTCGGGTGAGCTACGGGTGAGCAACTTCCTGATCTGGCAAAGCGCGTACTCCGAGTGGGTGTTCTCCGACACCTATTGGCCCGACTTCGGGCCGGAAGAGCTGCGCCAAGCGCTCTGGGCTTTCGCCCGGCGAGAACGGCGGTTCGGAGCGGTATCAACGCCCGTCTCGCCGCACTAGATGCTGCGGCAACGCGTCCTCATCGCCATTCTGCTGCTTCCGCTTCTCATCTGGGTCATCCTGCGTGGAGGCTGGCTGTACGCGGCCGTGGTCGGTCTGGCTTTGGGGCTGGCCGGCGTTGAATATGGGCTATTGTTCCGGCGAAGCGGGCTGAAACCCTCGATTCCACTGCTTGGGCTGGGAGTTGCGGGCCTGATTGTCGCTCGCTACCGACTGGCTTTCGAATCGCAAAGCTTGCTGCTGGCGCTGCTTGCGCTGGTGGGCATGGCCTGGCATCTGTTCAGCTACGAGCGAGGCGCTGCCCGCTCGGGCACCGATTTTGCGATCACGCTCTCTGGCATTCTGTACCTTGGCTGGCTGGGCGGTTACCTGGTGGAGCTGCGCACGCTTGCAGACGGGGAGTGGTGGGTGCTGGTGGCGCTGCCCTCGGTCTGGATCGGGGACTCAGCCGCCTACTTGATCGGATCTTGGATTGGAAAGCGGCCGCTGGCGCCCAGGCTCAGCCCGAAAAAGACCTGGGAAGGCTATCTGGCCGGTGTGATCACTGCCGCCGCCTCGGGCGCCGGGTTGGCGGCGCTGTGGTCGCTGGTTGCAAGCCAGCCAACC
>CAZGCX010000047.1:0-13834 GCA_964524585.1 uncultured Anaerolineaceae bacterium | reverse complement strand
GCTGGCGCCGTTCGTCCCGTTTGTCACCGAGACCATTTACCAGAACCTGGTCCGCTTCGGAGCCGCAACCATCGTCGGCATCAATCACTCGCTATGGATGCTCAGCCGAATGGCCCTGTGGGACAACACCTCGCTGCTGTTCGAGGTTATTGCACTTACGCTGTTGATGCAGGGATTGAAGCGAAAGTCGCCGGCGATTGCCTTCTGGGGAGGTGCCGCCGCAGGGCTCTGCTTCTACTTCTACTTGCCCGCCCGAGCTGCAATCCCAATCTGGGTCCTGTTTCTGATTTCGTTGTTTGTGTATTTCCATGGCCCAATCAGTCGCCGTGAATTGGTGACCCAGTCAATGACCAGCTTCCTTGGCTGCCTACTGGTCGTCACGCCTTTGTTGCTCACCAACACCAACCAGACCGGGAACTACACCACCGAGTACCGGTTCTTGCTGACCCCCACCGGACTTGAACACCAGCGCCTGCACGCCCTGGGCGCCAGCGGCCAGCCCGAAATGAACGTGATCGATGGCTATCTCTTCAACGTCAAGCACGGGCTCACCGCCTTCAATAATACGCAGTGGGACAACGGCGGCATGTACACCAATCCCAATCATGGGTTCGTCGATCCGCTGACCGGGATCCTGTTGTGGGTCGGCCTGGGTGTGATCGCGGTTAGCTGGCGAAGTGGATCCGTACCGCGTCGCGGCGACCTGTTGGCGGTGGTCGGATTTATCTCGCTTTGGCTGACGTTGACGTTTCTCATCAACCAGGCGCCGAACTACACCCGCATGTTGGTTTCGTTGCCCTTCGCAGCCTACCTGGCTGCCAAAGGGCTGGAGTGGCTCGCGGGAATCCCCCGGAGTGTGGTTGGAGAACGCATCGAGCTGCTCAGCATCCCGCTGAAGACAACCATGTTTGTGATCGGGATCATGATGATTGGGCTGTGGAACCTGGGGATCGTCGGCGACTACATTAACTTCGGTCAGGAGGACGGCAGCATCCGCGGCGCGACCGCTCGGTACGTGATGGCTCGGACCAGCATTGAGGGGTACTCTTATCACCTGTTCGCCGATGAGGACCGCCCATACTATGTATGGGGCTCGCCCGACCTGTGGCGAGACTGGATCAAATACTTCGTTGCAGACGAGCAGCAACTATCGGTCCGGCCCCCGGAAGAGTGTGTTGAACTCCCGATGTCTCCACCATTTACCGCCTTCATGAATGTCAGCGTCTGGCAAGATTGCGAGGCGCAATTTATCAATGAGTTTCCGCACACCGAGCTGCGCTACATGAATCCCACCCAAACCCGGGTAGCTATCGAAGTCATAGATGATTGAGCTCGAGATTCGCGCCCGAAATAGCGGTTGGTCGCCAGTCCACCAGCGAATGAGAGGACCCATCCATGAGTGAAGCTGATCGCCAACTGCCGCAGACCGGTGACGAGGCACTTGAATTGCAATTTGACCAAAGCCGGCTGCAAATCGCGGTCATCGGCTGCGGCAAGTTCGGAAGTAAGCGGATCGAAGCCTGCCGCAAGGCTCCGGAGGCGATTGAGCTTAGAGCGGTTGTCGATGATGACCGAGAACGTGCGGCGACCGCCGGCGCGAAGTACGGCGTCCGGCACTCGACCCACCTGGCATCTGTCCTGGAAGATCCAGAGATTGAGGCGGTCATCGTGGCGGTACCCAACTACCTGCACGCGCCGCTCGCCATTCAGGCCCTCCAGGCTGGCAAGCACGTTCTGGTCGAGAAGCCGCTGGCAGTGAAGCCCGAGCAGGCCGAGCGAATCGTTCAGGCTGCAGAGCAATCCAACCGGTTTGTCAAGACCGCCTCAAACCACCGGTTCTTCCCTACCGTAATCAAGGCTCATGAGCTGTACGCGCAGGGACTGATCGGCGAGGCCCTGAGTTTCCGAGGGGCGATCGGCAACAACGGCTCGCTGACCCGCGATTCTTGGTTTTGGAAGAAGGAAATCTCCGGCGGCGGCACCATGATCGACAACGCCTGCCACCTGCTGGACATTGCTCGCATGTTCATGGGCGGCTTCACGATGTGCCTGGGACAGGTGGCCAACCTGTATTGGAAGGAAGCGGAGGTCGAGGACTACGCGACCGGGATCTTCGTGACCGACAGCGGGCGCCAGGCGCTGATCACCTCCTCCTGGACCCAGTGGACTGGATACTTCTACTTCGAGCTTTGGGGGGAAGAAGGATATATCTTCGTCGACAGCCGCGGTTGTGACAAAGTCACCATTGGAGACAACCGCAACGGCCTGGTCCGGACCTTCGACTATGCCGGATATCCGATCGCCTCACACCAGGAAGAGCTGCGCTACTTTGCCAAGTGCATTCGCCGGGGACAACAACCGGTGCCATCCGCGCGAGACGGCCGGGAAGTGATCAAGATGATCGACGGAGTCTACCGGTCGACCGAAAACAAGATCTGGGTCAGCTTGTCGGACTGATCTCCCGAATCAGGAATCGCTCGACCAATCCAGTCCGCCGTGCAGCGGGGTCTCCGCCAGCATCACCGGGTCGCCAGTTTCCCTCACGAACAGCCCACCCAAGTGCATCATGGCCAGCCCGTCTCCAAACGGAGACCAGGAGAGTACCGCGCCGTCGGTCGCCCAATTGGTGAGCTTGGTTGGCTCTCCGCCAGTCACAGGTATCGTCCAGAAGTCCCAGGGCAGGCCGTGGGCGTGGGCCGGGTACACGCCGAGCAGCCGATCCACCAGGCTGCGCCGTTCTGGCAGCCCCGAACCCGGCTGCAGCTGCCCCGAGCCGGCGAACGCCACCAGCCTTCCATCCGGCGAAAACTTCGGGCTGGCGACGTCAAAGAAACGGTTGTCAGGCAGCAACTGCACTGCCTGTGACCCATCGATGTTGGCCACCCAGATGCTGCGGGTGTAGGTCTCCAGATTGAAGTGGATGTAGGCAATGCGCGAGCCGTCTTCCGAGATCGACGGCTGTTCGGCATTTGAGATGACCACCTCCGGTTGGCCACCGCCGGCGGGGATGCGTTCGATGTTGAGGATGACATCGCTGAAGGTCTGATCGGCATTGATGAAAACGTCGCTGCGGGTGTAGTACAGCCACTCTCCAGTCGGCGACCAGGTCGGGTAATCGAATGACTCATACAAGCCAGAATGCTGCATTAATAGCTGAGGGCTGGTTCCGTCGCCGTTGGCCAGATACAGATCTGCCCGTGGTATGGACAACTCGCCGCTTGGCGGAGAGTAAGCCATGGCGATATCCAGCCCGTCCGGCGATACAGCCACACCGAACAGCTGGCCGCCCTCTGGCGGCTTCCATAGTTGGTCGATCGCACCGGACTCCAGATTGACCTCCCACAGGCCGTCCTGCGCTTGCGAATAAACCAGCCGGCCCTTCAGCCCCAGTCCGGAGATCTTCCCCGAGCCGGACGCGCAACCGGCCAACAGCAGGGAGACCAGCACGAGCGCCAGCCTACGCCTCATGGCCCTGTCCCCGATCCGAATGCGCGAATGTAATTGATGACGTCCCACAACTCGTCCTCCGAATAGCCGTTTCCGAACGCTGGCATCGCCGAACCCGGAAATCCGCTGCTGATCCAGTCCAGCAGCTGACCATCAGTGTGGATGCCAGGCGGCATATGAATCTCAAAGTTTGACGGCCGGGGCGAAAGTGTCACGCCCACCGGGCCGTCACCTTTGCCGGTCACTCCATGGCAAATTACACACGACTGCTGATAGATTTCCAGTCCGCGGGCGATCGACTCGCTGGTGGGCGGGATGGGATTGGTTCGTCGAACCAATGGGATCTGGGCCGCGCTGGCCCCGGAGATTCCGCGCACCAGGCCGAACACACCGAATGCGATCAACAGCGCGCCGCCGGCCGGCAGCGCTCGCGGGAAGCGGACGATCTGCAGCTTGGGCCACAGGAAGGGCACAACGCCAACCACCAGCGCCAGGCCGCCGATCAAGGCGAGCGGCGCCACGCCAGGAACCGGATTGCTCAGCGCGCCGGCCGCGTTTCCGGTCGCCGGCGGCGCGGCGACCTCGAACTCCACCGGGCTGAGCGTGTCGTCGATCCCGCGGCGGCGCACGTAAACCTGAATCTGCCAGCGGCCAGGCTGGCTCAGGTACGCACCTTCGGTCGCAAAGGTGTCCTGGCCGAGTGCCTCCAGGTCGGCGCTGGCACGACCGAGCTGGCGATCGAGGCTTTCGAAGAATAGGCGGACCAACTGGACTTCGCCGATGTTTGACCCGTCGTCGTGATACAGGTGAACCCAGAATCGATTCTCGCCGGCTTGAGCGGGATCGACCTGCACGTGGACGTTCAAGTCGTCAGTTGGCGTGACTTGATTGAACGGGATGCTGAATGCCGAGGCATTTTCGCCGCTGCTCAAGCTGCGTGGGGTGGGGGCCTGGACCAATACCGCCACCACCATCAGCACGCCGACCGCAAGTGTGGCCTCGATGCTGATGCTACGGGGCAGCCGTTCAGTGCCCTGCCAACTCCGCACCCGCTGGTTGTTGCCGTATGCGACAAGGAACGCCAGACCCACCAGCGTCAGCTTCAGCAGCAGCACGCGGCCGTATGAGGTCGACCACAGCGCGCTCACCGTCGGCAGCTGGACCAGGCTGCTGAACAGCCCGGAAAGCACGATCACGAACACCGCGGCGCCGGCCACGGTCGAGAAGCGCCTCACTGCGTTCAGATAGTCATCTCCGGGTGCGGCTCGACCGGTCTGCCACCACAGCACGGTCAACAGAACCAATCCGCTCAACCAGGTTGATCCGGCCGCCAGGTGGACGAAGTCCGCCACAACTGCGAACAAGCTGCCTTGCGACGCTCCGGCGTGGCTGGAGGCCGAGAAGCTGTACAGCAGCGCCAACGAACCGATCGCGAGCGATTGAAAGCTCCGGCGGTTGGAGTTTGGCAGTCGGAACGCGGCCAGCGGAAGCAGCGCGCAGACCGAAGCTGCCAGCCACAGCCCGGCCTCTACCGAATCCTCGGTGGCCGCGATCGGAATCACAACCAGGTAGCAGGCCATCGGCAGCGCCGTCCGCAGTGCGCGGGCCAACCGGCCCTGGCGATCGAACTGCGCGGCCGCCAGGGCGAGCACCGCGCCCAACATGATCCGAACCATGGCGAGCAAGCCGGTTCGAGTGCCGAGCGTCAACTTGCTGAAGGAAGAGAAGCCACCCAGCCGGTGCGACTGCATCGCCAGCTGCAGCAGCGATCCAATCACCACCGCCGACGCAGACAGCCAGATCAGTTGGGTGAGCAGACTCCGCGAGCGCTTGGCAAACCCGGCCTCCGGACCCTTCCCGGTTACCAGCAAGTGGATCAAGGTACCGCCAGCGATCAACATCGATGGGGCCAGCGCCATCCAGCGTGCCAGTGCCTCGCCTGCAGTCGGCAAATCGCCGCGGCCACCGGCAACGCTAACCACCTGGCCGGCCGCCGGCCGGCTGCCGTCCGAGTTCAAGACGGTAAATGGGAATGACCCATACCACTCGTGCCCATCGATGGATGAGAGCGTTTGCCAGGCGACCGTATACAGGCCGGGATCCAGCTCCCCCAACGCCAGCGTCATGTGGGTTGGATCGCTGCTGTCGACGATCACTGCTCCGGTTCCAACCTCTTCACCGGTCGGGCCGACCAGTCGGGCGGTGCTGAAGGCTGGCTCGAGCGGCTCGCTGAACCACATCTCGACCGAGCCGGGCGGGCTGAGCAGCGAGGCGTTGGATTCCGGGCTGGATCGCACCAGCAGCGCGTGGGCCAGGGCCGGCACCGCCCAGAGCAAGCAGACGACTCCCGCCAGCAGTGTCGCGATCAAAGGTGTTCGCCGGTTCATGGCGTGCGACTCCGTCTCTTCAAACCCACCGGCAGCACCCACAGGACCAATCCTGCAATCGGAAGCAGTCCCAAACCACAGCCGCTCCCACCGGTCTCAGGAGTTGGGGCCGCCGTTGCGGCTTGGGATGCTGGAGTCGAGCTGGGCGAGGCAGGCTCGCTAGCCTGCGGCGGCGCGTTAGCACTGGGTGGGTTCGTCGGACTTTCGAGCAGCATCGGCGTGCTGGTGACCGCGGCCTGCGGGTCGTAAGTGAAGTTGAATTCACCCTCGTCTGAGTCGGCATCTTCCGAGGAGAGGTTCCTCCAGCTCACATGGTATTCGCCGGCGGTCAAATCCGGCTGGAGCTCGACCCACAGGTGTCGGCGGTCGTCGTCGTCGACTTGCGCCTCACCGACCTCAACCCGCGCTCCTCCAGGATCCTCGACATGGATCCAGTTCTCACCCTGCCGGCGGAACAGGTCTTGGATGAACCAGATATCGACCCGGGTTGGTGGTGAGCTGACGAGCGCTCCGTCGCCGGGGACGGAGCGCTCGTACCGAGCGTGTGCCAGGGCCGGGGAATTTCCCAGCACGGAGAGCAGCCCCGCCAGCGCCAGTGCCGGTATAGCGGAGCGAGCAAGTTCCGAGAAGACCCGATGCACAACTGCCCGAATCGTCATGTGCCTGCCCGCTCGCCACAGCCGACCCGCCTTCTCCAACACAGTCGCTTGTGCCGGAGCACGCATCTGCCGGCGCTCCCATCATCGTTCATCAAACTCACTCTTCGTGCGTATGCTCCGCGCCAGCGGTTCCGAGCCAATCGTCGATGGAATGCGACAGTTCGTGTTGCGCGTCGTGCACCGTCTCGGCCAGTGGAGCAGCGGCTTCGGCATCGTCATTGGCGAGTGCCTCCGACAGCGCGCCGACGTTCTCCACAAAAGCGTCTGCAGCCACATCCAGTTCCTCTGGCCACACCACACTCGTCAGCAGCTTGTAGGCTCGGGATACGGTGGCGGCCCAGCTCGGGTCGATCGGATCACCTGAGGCCAGGGATTCCGCGATCCCGTGGAAACCGGCGGTGTCCATGAAATACTGCGCCACCGCTACCTCGAAAACCGACGACTCGGGCGCGTGCGCTCCGCCTGCAGTATCGCTGCCTGGTTCTGCCGCAAGGGCATCTACATCACTTTCAAGGTTCTCGAGGATGTCGGCCAGGTCAGTCACCTGAGATTCGACCGCCGCGATCCGGCTGGATTGCTGATCCATCGCAGCGGCCAGTTGATCCACCTGATCGGTCAGCCCCTGATCGGCAGCACAGCCGACCGCGGTTAGCATCAAAGCTGCTAGTGCCACAAATGCCAAGATACGTCTGGTGTACATCCAATCCTCCATAGGAATAATTAGAACCCGATGACAGTCGTTCGAAATAGACCCGCGTCAATTGGCGCCGGATAAGATCGTCTGCTCACCGCACTGGCGATCGAACTTGCGCCGTGCGCGGCTAGCCTGCGCGCGGCGGAGGAGTGGGAGGGGAGATTCTCGCATACTTGCTCCAGCGGCCTGTGTCGAGCACGATCGCTGCGGCAATCGAGGCAACCGATGCCCGCACGGCGAGGCCGACAAGGGTGAGGAGGTAAGGGACCCGGAGCCAAATGCCGGAGTGCGGGCCGCGGAGCATTGCGGGCCGATCATATCTGAACCACCCGGGGCATGCAAGCCGGTACTCCGGTCTCGGTTTCTCGCCACTCGATCGTCAATATAATGGTTGGCCGTGCTTGCCATCCCTGTGCTTGGCTTCGCCCTCGGCGTGCTGGTCAATCTGTTGGCCGACGGACTACCGCGCCATCGGCGCCTTACCAGACCGCGCTGTCCGCGCTGTGACGCGCCGCGGCCGCCGCTGCGCTGGTCAGGCAGCGTTGCTTGGATCGGTGACCGAAGGTCGTGTGCATACTGCGGCCAATCGCTCGGCATTCGTCACCCGCTGGCAGAGTTGGGCGCGGCCGCCTGGACGACCTGGCTGTACGCCATCGACCCCGCTCCCGGCGTGTTTCTGCCTTCGCTGCTGCTCTCGATGATCTTCCTGCTGATTCTGATTACCGACTTCGAGCACCGGCTGATCCTGCATGCAGTCACACTCCCGGCCGCGATCTTGATCGGCCTGATCGGTGTGCTCGATCCGAGCCGCGGCCCCAGCAAGACGCTGGTCGGTGGGGCAGTCGGCTTTGGAGCAGTGTTGGTGCTGTACCTCTTTGGTGGTTTATTCGGACGGTTGATGGGACAGATGCGAGGACAATCAGTTGATGAGGTCGCGTTTGGGTTTGGCGACGTCACCCTGGCGGGGGTCATCGGCCTGGCGGTCGGCTGGCCGGGGGTCGTGCTGGCGGTCTTCATTGGTATCCTGGCCGGTGGTTTGTTCAGCTTGGCCTATTTGATCGCCATGCTCATTCGCCGCCGCTACCAGGCGTTCATTCCGATCCCGTACAGTCCGTTCCTCATCCTGGGAGCGCTGGTGGTCTATCTCGGCGGCCGGACGGTCTTGCTAGACCTGGTCAATCGGTAGTCGGCGCGCCCCGCAAATTCCGATTCTGGCGCCTCGGCCCCGGCGGCGAGCTCGCTGCGCGGGACCCCAGCGCGGCAGGCCGGGCGGATCTATTTGCTCCCTAAGCGTCACAGGCGAGTCTCAGCCAAGTGACAGCGGCCGCGTTTCGGACCTGGGTACCAGCCGCCAAGCGGGACCTCGACCCTAGAATCGAACTCGAAGCAACTCATTTCGTTGGCTGGCACGGTGGGCACCATTGGTCCGCATCGCGGTGGTGCCGGGGAAGTGACCCATTGTCGTCAGATCTGGATCGCTTTCGCATGGAGGCCGACCGGGATGAGATCAAATCCCAACAAACGCATCAAGCACGCACGCGGTGCAGCCCGCGCCCAAGGATTGGCAGAGTTCGCCCTGATCCTTCCGGCCATGCTGGTTACGATCTTTGTCATTGTTGAGCTGGCGAGGGTGCTGGCTGCCTGGTTGGCAATCGAGAACGGCGCCCGGTTCGGTGTCCGTTATGCGATTACCGGCGAGTTCGACCCGGCAAAATGCGTCCTGCTGTACGGCGGCCCGTGCATCACCGAGGCGCAAGAGGATGGCGCTCGCCTCCCTTCCATTAGAGACGTAGCAACCGCTGGAGCGGTCGCCATCCTGAAGGACCAGACGGTCTCGACGGTCGGGAACCCTGGCTTCTTCAAGGTCACCGTGTGCTCGAGCAAGCCCGGAGTCGTCTTCAATGAATCGGACTCGAACCTGCCGCAAGCGGCCAGCTGTCAACCGATGGAGGACGCCGGCGGCCCGGGCGATCGGGTGATCGTCGCGGTGGATTTCGACCACCCGCTCATCGCGCCGCTGTTGAGCTCGGCCTGGCCCAGCCTGCACCTGACTGCCAAGCGGGAAGGGATCGTGGAACAGTTCCGAACCGCAAGAGTGGTCGGATTGCCCGCCACTGCCGGTCCGACCCCGACCCCTACCAACACAGCGACGCCGACCAGCACCGCCACCCCGACCATCACCTCCACTCCCAGCCGGACACCGACCCCTTCCAATACGCCGACTCCAACTCCGACTCCGGACTGCGGCGACATCTACATCGATACGATGTGGGTGTCGGGAGGCGACGAGGTCCGGGCTCGGGTCCGCAACCGGAACTACGCGCTGGCCTACCTCATCTCGACCAGCTTCGACTGGACCAAACATGCCTCCGAGTATGTCAACTGGTTCCGATTCTTCACCCGCTATTGGAACGGCAACGACAGCAACCCACCTACCGGGCCGATCTCCAGTCATGTCGGATTTCCCGGCCGGGACGATGAGAATTGGCGCGCCGATTTCACCAGTCCACCCCCCGGAGGGATCTGGGGTGATTTCTCCGTTACGCTGACCTTCGACTACCCGGGCTGGGGGCAGTGCGTGATCTCGGGCGGCTTCTACGAGCCGAGGCCACCTACCCCGACGCCGACCGTCTATCAAACGCCGCGGCCGACCAGGACGCCTCAACCACCAACCAACACGCCCTCCGGGCCCTGGCCCACCAATACGCCACGCCCGCCGACGAATACTCCGCGCCCCCCGACCAACACCCCCAGGCCCCCGACCAGCACGACCGCGCCGACCAGCACCAGCGGAGGAGGTCCGGGTGATTGATAGACCGAGTGATCGAAGCGGCACCGGCAACTCGAGATTGCCGCCGTATTCTCCAAACCGGATGAAATCGGTCAAAGATGTGTCAATTACGTTACAGTCCCGTGGCACGTGAGCTACAAAGGTGCGCTTTGGAACCCCAGTACTAAAAGAGGTTCCGGCCGCCGTACCTATAATGGGTCCAATGGCCATGCATGAATCCATCAAGACTCCTCGACTCTGGCGCAAGCTTGGATCGCGTGGGCAGAGTCTGGTGGAGTTTACGATCTTGCTGCCGGTTCTTCTGATCATGATTTCTGGGTTGATCGAGTTCGGCTTCCTGCTGAACACCTACCTGGATCTGATCGACGGGGCTCGCGAAGCGGCCAGGTTCGCCGCAAATGACGATCCGATCCATGACGACTTCACCGGGGCACTGGTCGACCCAAATCCGGAGTTCTACTACCGAGCCCAGGAGCTGACCAAGCAGTCACTGTTCACCTCTTCGGACGCCCGGATCGGATGGCCATCACGCGCCACCAGCGGTGACCCGATCGACTGCTCCAGCATCAACGGCGACATCGTGGTCTCTTCGTTCGCCACCCTCGGCAGCACGGTCAACACCCGCTACCCAGTCGGGGGGGTTCCAGCGACCGTCGGGGTGACGGCCCCAGGCCCAGGGGTCAGCATGTGTGGTAGCTACTTCTCCAAGTTGACGACCGCCGAGGTGAATACCATCCTATCCGGCTCAGGAATCCCCAACACCGGATTCGTGTTGATCGAGATCTACTACGAGTACGATCAACTCATGAACCTACCGTGGATCCAGGCTTTCGTGCCGGATCCAGTGGTCCTGTATGCCTACAGCATCATGCCGAACGTAAACGTTGAACCCACGGCCACACCATGAAACGATTGCACACACCTACCACGAGAGAAGGGGAACGCGGCCAGGCACTGGTATTGATCGCCTTGGCGTTCATCGGACTGGCGGCGTTCATTGGACTCACCATCGACTCCGGTATCTTGTTCAGCAACGTCGGGCACCTGCGCCGCGCGGTTGATGCGGCTTCGCTGGCTGCGGCCAACCAGTTCCGTGAAGGGCGCACGCCGGCCGAGCTCTCTGGCATGGCGCAGGAGTTTCTCGAACTCAACGGTCTCACCCCAACCTCGACGGTGGCGTTCGTCTGTGACCTGGCCACCCCGGGCTCCGTATATGATGACCCCTCTCTCTGTCCGGGAGGCACCAATCCACCGAGCGGATCCGATACGCCACGGAAGTACGTGCGGGTGGAGGCCGATCTTCCGGTCTACTTCGCCTTCCTGCCGATCATCGGCTGGGGTTCAACCACTATTCACGCCGACTCGATCTCGGAGGCGGCCTCGGTCGACTTGGTGTTGGTGGTCGACGTTTCACCTTCGATGTCGTATGACCTGTGCACCGATGGCCTGGACAACGAGAACGACGGTGTGGGCGACGGCACGGTCGACGACTGCTACTTCACCGGCACCGGAACCGGGGGCGATGGAATACCGGAAAGCGACGTCGCCATGTGCACTGCCGCCACGACCGCTGAGAACAAGTGCCATCCGTTTGAAGAGGTGCGCGCCGCGGCCAAAGCGCTTGTAAACCGCATGTATTTCCCGTACGATCGGATTTCGATCGTCACCTTTGCGAAGAAACCCGTGATCCAGCTCGAGCTGGACGACAACGATGCACCAACACCATGCGGCATCAATCCAGATCCCCGGACCTGCGCGTTGAGCGTACTCGACAGCCTGGATGTCGAACTCGAGGCAGACACAGCAGTTGACTGTCCAGGCTGGGAGCCGGATCCGTCCGGCTGCATGCCGACCAATACCGGCGACGGGCTGCGCCAGGCAGGCGGGCGATTCTGCCTGGATGACGGACCTCCGGCGGCGGCAGCCGGGAATGGCGCTTGCGACCGGACTGAAATGCGGGAAGAAGCGGTTTGGATTGTCTTGCTGATTTCTGATGGCGCGGCCAATGCTGGCCTGATCTCAGAAGGTCCCGATATCTGGTACTGCCCCAGCAGCACCTGGGCCTCACCCGCTGGATCCGGTCCCCCGTTTTGTCGGGACGCCAGTGCCAGCTCTCGGCATCCGGCCGGCGATCCAGACTACGATGCCGACGACTACGCCCGTGACATGGCCGATTTTGTCGGCTGCCCGGGGCCCAGTTTGCCGCAGCCGGCCGCCTGCTCGACGACCGCCCCCGGTGGGCAAGGCGCGGTGATCTTCACCATCGGCCTGGGCGATCGAATGATCACAGAACCGGATGGGGACGCAGATGCGGGCGAGCAACTCATGAGGTATATTGCGGCCGTCGGCGACGACGGGGACCCGGCCACCGATCCGTGCTCGAGCTATGGCCCGGGTGCGGTACCGACCTGTGGCAACTACTATTTTGCGCCTGACAGCTCTGGACTGGTCAAGGTGTTTGAAGCAATCGCATCCAGAATCTTTACCAGGATCACGCACTAACGGAGGCCTCGCCAAAGGGCCCTCGCCAAAGGGATACAACGAATGGCTATTTTCAAACTCATCCGAGCGCGCAACCATCCAGAGCAGCAGATCCGCGGACGAGACCGGGCCCAGGGCCTGGTCGAGTTCGCGCTGATCCTGCCGATTCTGCTGATCATCATCTTTGTCATCATCGAGCTGGCCCGGGTGCTGGCCGCCTGGTTGGCGGTCGAGAACGGCGCCCGCTTCGGAGTGCGCTTCGCGGTCACCGGCGAGTTCGATCCGAACTGGTGCACCACCCTCTACTTGGGCCCGTGCATCACGGAGGCCCAGGAAGACGGCGCACGAATCCCGTCGATCAAGGACGTCGCTACCGCTGGCGCGGTGGCCATCTTGAAGAACCCCACCGTGACCACGGTGGGCGATCCCGGTTTCTTCAAGGTCACCGTCTGTTCGAGCAAGTCTGGCGTCCTGTTCACCGATTCCAATTCGAACACACCCTCGGCGGCCGACTGTACGCCGGCCGAGGACGCCGGCGATCCGGGTGACCGGGTGATCGTGGCGGTTGATTTTGACCACCCGCTCATCACGCCGATCCTCAGCGAGTTCTGGCCCGATCTGCACCTGAGCGCCAAACGAGAAGGAATCGTTGAGCAGTTCCGAACCGCGCGGGTGGTCGGATTGCCTGCCACCGCTGGGCCGACGCCGACCCCCACCAACACGGCCACGCCGACCCCAACTTTCACGCCGACCAACACGGCCACTCCAACGCCGACCTTTACGCCTTCCAATACGCCGACGCCGTCGAATACGCCCACGCCCACCGAGACTCCAGACTGCAGCAATATCTACATCTCGAATTTCTGGCGAGACAGCAGCGATGAATTGCGCGCCCGAGTACGAAACTACAACGACGCCACGGCGTACCTGGTGAGCACGACTCTGACCTGGGAACCCAGCAAGAACGGGAGCGCCTACGTCGACTACTTCCGCTACAACACAACCTACTGGGGCGGCAACAGTTCGGCAGCCACTATCGGGCCGATCGGCAGCAACGTCCCACATCCGGGACAGTCCACCATTACCTGGCGGGCTGATTTCGACAACCAGCCGGGGCCAATCTGGGGCAATTTCTCAATCAGCTTCACCTGGCACTTCCCAGATTGGGGCGACTGCTCCGACACCGCGAACCTGAGCCTCTCGGCGCCGCCGCCACCGCCGCCTCCACCACCGCCGCCACCGCCGCCGCCACCACCACCGCCGCCGCCGCCGGGGCCGCCGCCGCCACCCCCCCCCCCACCCCCACCACCGCCCCCACCCCCCCCCCCCCCCCCCCCCCCCCCCCCAACACCACCCCCCCCCCCCGCCCCAACCA
>CAZGCX010000046.1:559-13860 GCA_964524585.1 uncultured Anaerolineaceae bacterium | reverse complement strand
TTGACCGAGCTTGTCTTCACACCACGCCCTTCCGGCTGGATCCTGGCGCCCCCGAGGGGCGGCCGCGCTCGCTATCCCCGCCTAATTGCAAACGCAGGTAGCGGATCAGCTCCACGTATGGGATCGAAGATTTGGTTACCGCGGCGCTGCGCGGTCGCGGCAGGTCGACCGGCACGTCTGCCCGGACCTGTCCGGGACCGGAGGCCATCACCAGTACCCGATCCGACAGATACACGGCCTCCTCGATGCTGTGGGTAACGAACAGAACTGTGGTTCCAATCCGCCGCCAAATGTCGAGCAACTCATCTTGCAGGTACTCTCGGGTCTGCATATCGACCGCGGCAAAGGGTTCGTCCATCAACAGGATTTTGGGGTCCTTGGTCAAGGCGCGCGCGAGACCGACCCGCTGCTGCATGCCGCCGGAAATCTGATGTGGGTAGTGCGACTCGAAGCCGCTCAGCCCCAGCTTCGCGATCTGCTCATGAGCGATGGCGCGTCGTTCCTGCTTGGGAAAGCCGCGCACCTCCAGTGCGAACTCAATGTTACCGAGCACCGTGCGCCACGGCAGGAGGCCGTAATCCTGAAACACCATGGACCGATCGACGCCCGGTCCCTGGATCGGAGTTCCATCAATAGATACGAGCCCTTCGAAATCCGTCAGGCCCGCAATGATGCGCAGCAAGGTCGTCTTGCCGCATCCACTCTGACCGAGCAGGCACACGAACTCGCCATCTGAGATTCCAAAGCTGATCCGGTCCAAAACCAGCAGGGACGATGAGCTGTTGCCAAAGCGCTTGGTGACGCCTTGCAGTTCGAGCGTGGCGCGCCCGCTGCTCATGCGAACCACCCGGTCAACGAACGCCGCCGGTGGGCCGCGGTCCTGCACCGATCAGAGCCCTCGGACTGCGCGCCGCGCATACTCGACCTCACCCTGCCGCCCGATCTCCTTCCCTGAGCTCCGGAAGGATCTCTTCCCCGATCATTCCCAGGCAATCCTCCCAATCTGCAAAACGGGCGCGCAAGTCGAATATGAAGTGCTGCGCGCCGGCTTGCTGGTCCAGCCGGACCTCCTCGATCAGCTTGTCCGGGGGGCCGGCGATCGCGAAACCGCCGAGGTCGTCCAGCGACTGGTAGCTCCCGGCGCTCCGGTAGCGAGCGTTGACGTCTTCGAGGAGTTGCGGCACGTTCAGGTGTTTGACGGCTTCCTCCATTGTGCGGCCGGGGCTGACGTAGGGGATGGTTCCGGTCTTCAGCATCGGCCTGCCCAGTTCTTGCGAAAGCCTGCGGATCTTTTCTACCCGACGGGCGTACAGCCGGCGCGGGATGCGCCCCGCAATCCAGCCGTCGCAGAACTCGACCGCCCTGCGCGCCGCGGCCATGCTGTTTCCGCCGTACCAGACCGGGATGTCTCCGGCCTCTGGAACCGGACGGATCTGAACCTGACTGAACTGATAGTGCCGTCCATGGTGGTCCACGTTGCCGCCGGCCCATAGTTGCCTGAAGACCTGAACTTGCTCGCGCAGGACTTCCCGTCGATCGAGCCCGCCCATGCCGACTGCCTCGAATTCGTGATCGAAGGCGCCCAGCCCAAAACCGATTTCGACTCGACCGCTCCCGGCGATGAAGTCCAGTGATGCGATCAGCAACGCGGCGTAAATCGGATTCCGGTGGGGGATCATCACACCGGTCGCCAGCTTCACCCTGGAGGTGACGGAGGCCACCGCGCCGAGTGTGACAAACGGCTCAAGGTGGGTTCGATTCGGATCCTCGTGTGCGTGCGGCTCATAAACCACGTGGTCCCGCACCCAGACTGAGTCGAATCCGTAAGCCTCGATCTGCTGCGCGCCCTGGATCAGCCGCTCCCGGTTGCTGTGGGCCCCGAAGTGCGGAAGCAGGACCCCGTATTCGAAACCGCCCACCTTCGGCTTCGATTGAGTATGATCAGAATCGGCCACGGCGGACATCAACTTCGAGCCGCCCGGCCATGATTGCGCTCCAACCGCCGCCGCGCGGCGATAGGTCTCCAATCCATCGGGGTCGGTTGCTTCACGCTTCAAGCACCCCCGTGTCACGCACAGTCCTTGCCGCGGTCGCGGCGGCCTCCAGTAGCTGGTCGATGTGCCGGCGCTCGTGAGCAACCGACATGAACCATTTGCCGGCTGGTCGCACGTAGACTCCCTGGCGGATCAACTCCAGGCCGAAAGCGACCGCCGCCTTGCGATCGCATTCCAGGTAGGTCCGCTGGTCGACGACCTGCACAGCCCCGAAGACCATCTCCGGGAAAGAAGGCGGGCCGATGACCTGCAATGGGATACTTAGTTGATCCCCGATTGCAATCAGTCCACTGATCAACTCGTTCCCCAACGCTTCCAGCTTGGCGCAGCCCTCCTGGCGCTCCATCTCCTGCAGCGTCGCCAAGCCTGCGGCGCACGACAGCGGGTTCCCGTTCAGGGTGCCGCTCAGGTGTACGGCCCGGTCCGGGTCAGACGGCACAGCCGAGGTCAGCTCCAGGATCTGGTTTCGACCCGTCAGCGCCGCGATCGGGAGCCCGCCTCCCAGCGCCTTTCCAAGCACGGTCAGGTCAGGTAGCACGCCGAACTTCTGCTGCGCCCCCCCAAGGTCCAGTCGAAAGCCTGTCACCACCTCATCGAACACCAGCAAACTGCCGGTTTCATCGCACAGCTGCCGCAAGCCGGCGAGGAATCCTGGTGCCGGCAAGATGGCGCGCTGCACCGGCTCAACCAGGATCGCGGCCACCGGTCCGTGCTGTTCCACCGTCCGGCGCGCGCTCTCCAGTGCGTTGAACGGCGCCACCAGCACTGTTTCGGAGATCGCCTCCGGAACGCCGGCCGACTCGGCGGGGGCGAACGGACTGCCCGAAGGTGCGGGCCGGCGGTAGGCGTGCAGGGCGTAGTCGTGGTGTCCGTGGTAGGCCCCTTCGAATTTGAGGATGCGCTCACGTCCGGTGAACGCCCGAGCCAGGCGTAAGGCGTAAAAGGTGGCTTCGGCGCCGGATCCGGCAAACTGCACCCGCTCGGCGGTTGGCACCAACTCGGCGATCTTCTCCGCCAGCGCGCCGGCGGGCTCATTCGGGGCATAAAAGTGTGCCCCCTTGGCCGCCTGGGTGGTGATCGCTTCGACCACCGCAGGGTGGGCATGTCCGAGCACCAGCGGACCGTACCCCATCACAAAGTCAAGATAGGTCTTCCCGTTGGTAGCGTAGAGATATGGCCCCTGCCCGCGAGCAGCGGTGAAGTCCAGCTCTCCCGGAAGCCGTAATCCAAGGCTGGTGCGCATCAAGGGCGAGCCCATGCAAGTCTCCCTACCATTCGCCGCTGGGCACCCGACTGCCCGATCCGGTCGAGAGGTTCATCTGGCACGATGAAGAGGGCAGCCACCCTGGCGTTCCCCGGGCCGGACTGCCCTCCCTCACCGCTGACCCGAGCTGAGCGGATAACGTTCGGCACGCGCTGCGATTGGCAGACGAAGTGAACCCGGGCGAACCTGCCCAGACCGATCGGCGGCGGGATTCGGTCTGCCGCACCGCAACTCAAGCGATAGTCTCAGGTTACTGCGATAACCCCTCCAACAGGCTGGAGTCCACGAACTGATCATAATCCAACGGTTGGATCAGGTCCCCAGCATCTACCATGGTGCCGTTGGTGAATTGCCAGGTGCCCCGGTCGATGATCCCGGTGGTGTTCCAGTACTGGCGGGCGGCGAAGCTGTTCACAGTCGCAGAAATCAGCTCCGGCTCGAGTTCCGGCAGCAGGGTCTTGCTGATCTCGATTGCATCGTTGGGGTTTTCCAGGCCCCAGCGAGCCCCATCCAGAGCGCCCTTCAGGAAACCCCGAAGATCGTCTGGGCGTTCCTCGATCATCTTTGTGGTGGTGATCATGCACGAGAACAACAGGTCCAGCGAGGTCGCGTCGGCGACGGTGTGCAGCTGCTCGTACGCGCCGAGGCGCGCCACCCAGACCGAGTTAACGACCCCCGCGTCGATCGTACCGTTGATGAGCGCCTCGGCCCTCGAGCTGCTGCCCCCGACGGACACAACTTCCACGTTGTCGAAGTTGCCGCCATCCGATTCGATCAGCAGTTTGGGCACTTGGAACGAGATGGCGCCCGGCGCCGATACCCCAAGCGCCCGTCCTTCGAGATCGCTCGGACGGGTGATGTCGCTCACCGCGACCAGCCCGTAGTCGAGCTTGTCCTCGATCGCTCCGATAAAACGGATCGGGGCACCGACCTCGATCGCTTGCATGGCGGCTGTGCACCCGGTTTCGCTCACGTCGAACTCGCCGGCCGCCAACCCTCGCAGCGAGATCTGATCGTCGGAGACCGGGATCACCTCGACTGCCACACCCGCATCGTCGAAGAAGCCGGCTTCTTGCGAATACCAATAGTGGTGAGCGGTGACGTCTGGCGGAATTCCGCCCGTGACGGCCAGGCGCAGCGGACCGGTGTTCTGCTCATCGGCCGCGCCCGTGCTGCACCCGGCCAGGAGCAGGGCTAACAATGTCAAGAAAACAACCGATCGAAATGATATGCTTCTCACGAGATTCTCCTTTGGGGCGCTGGATTCGAGCCAGCCCGATCAGCACCCCGGTGTCCATCCAGGGGTAGCGTGCGTCCATTGCGGAATTACGTTTACGATCGACACCTCCTCGCGGCGCGAGACATGGCAAACAAGCGCCCTGGGCGATCGCGCGGTTCATCCCAGCGCAGACGTCGAATCGTGGCTCACGATCGAGTGGTGAACTGTAGAGAGAGGGGCTGCATCCGGTGTTGACATACCCTACAATAGGCTTGCGAAATTGTCAAGTATGAGAGAGCATTCTCAGATACTAGAATTAGGGCGGGCAGAGATGGCCGGAAGAGTACGGGGGTTGGACCGGGGACTGCAGGTGCTGAGCCTGTTTACCCGAGAGGACCGCGATTGGTCGGTCAAGGAGATGGCGGAGACGCTTAACATCCCGCTGTCTTCCACCTACCGGATCGTCAGGACACTCGAGGACGGCGGGTTCCTCGATTCGGCGGATTCGCGAGGGACCTACCGGCTCGGCCTACGGCTGCTTCACCTCGGATTCGTGGTGTATTCCAATCTCGACGTGCGCCAGGTGGCCTTGCCGTCCATGCAACGGCTGGCCGAAGAGGTCGGCGAGACTGTTGTGCTCATGATCCCTCGCCGGCAGTTTGCAGTCTGCGTAGAGAACGTCGAGGGATCCTACCCGATCCGGCCGAAGTCAATCGCGGTCGGAGAGCGACGCCACTACAATTGCGGCGCGGTCGCGCTGGCTTTGCTCGCTTTTCTACCCGACGAGCAAAGAGAGGAAATCCTCAAAGGGTCGCTGCCGCGCTTGACCGAGCGCACATTGACCTCGGTCGGCAAAATCCGGGAGCGCTGTGGTCAGATCCAGGAGACAGGAGTGTCTTACTCGAGGGGTGAGGTCTTCATGGGAACAGCGGCAGTCGCTTCGCCGGTGTTTGATGGTCGGGGCGAAGTCGTGGCCGCGGTCGCGCTAACCGGCGTCGTCGATCGCATCGTAGACCTCGACGACCCTATTAGGGTCGCCTCGCGCAAGATCTCTGAAGCTCTCGGCTGGACCTCGCCTCAATCGTGACCCATCGACCGGGCCAATCCATCTAACCATCGATGAGGCGCTCGTCTGGGCTCGCGACTTCGGAGTGGCTTCTTGAAAACCGTCCCCTCCCCCTGATTGGTGCCCTGCAAAACGGACGTGCGCTACTTCGGCAATAGGAACCCGATGGGAGCTGGATACTCGAAGATGAGCACTTTATTCGCCGCCTTTGAAGACTTCATCGTGGGCGGCGAGTCAATGAAATCTGTGAAATCATCCCGTAGCGTGATCATTCAAAGCTCCTAGCGCGTTCAAACAAAGTTCTTACGCGGGCCCGCTTTACACTGTGGCAAAGCGACGGCTATAATCGGCCGACCGAGGCACAGGTTGAAGTCGTTGGGGCTCGCAGCCCCAGAAAGCGGAGCTCACTGCCCCGCGAAGCGGGGCTAACGGTCCTACAGCAGGGGAAGTGCTGGAATTGGCAGACAGGCGTGACTTAGGATCACGTGCCCTCTGGGCGTGTGGGTTCAACTCCCACCTTCCCCACTCGATCGGCCCAGTGGCAGTTGGGCCGTGTCTGGGCGAAGCACGAGGCACGCTGGCCGGCTTGCTATAGGTTTGATCTGGCCAATCCAACGGAGTCCGGGAAGAGAGAGCTGGATAGAGAGCAATTCATGGCGGTTCGAGAGCAACCTGAACAAACTGCGCTGAAGATCGAGAGCAAGCCGCTGGACGACCGGCAGGTCGAACTCACGATCGAAGTGCCACAGGGGCGACTGCAGGGCGCGATGCGGGCCGCCGCAAGGCGGCTCAGCAAGCGGGACAAGATCCCCGGCTTCCGGCCCGGCAAGGTTCCATTCGAGGTGGCGCTTGGCCGGTACGGCGAGGAGACGATCTTCGAAGAGGCGCTCGAGTCGCTCGGCCAGGACATCTACCGCCAGGCACTCGACCAATCTGAGCTCGAGCCGTTCGCGCCCGGCGCGCTCAACGAAGTGGTCAGCAAGGATCCGCTGGTGCTGCGCTACAGCGTGCCGCTCAGCCCGGAAGTCAAGCTCGGCAACTACCGCAAGCTGCGACTCAAGTACAAGCCGCCAGAGGTCAAGGACGAAGCGGTCAACGAGATGATGGAAGAGCTTCGCCAGCGCCAAGCGCTGATCGAACCCGCCGACCGTCCGGTGCAGCTGGCCGACGTGGCAGTGATCGACGTCGAGGGCCGGCTCCTGGAGTCTGAAGGAGCAGGCGAGACCGACGCGCAAAACGCGGCACAGCCTGAAAAGGATGTCGACGTCGCGGCGGAAGATGAGCAGGAAGCCCACGATCACGGACATGACCATGAACACGAGCATGACCACGACCATGGGACTGCCCCGTCCAAATCCGAAGACCGCGACCGGCTGCTGAAGGAGACCGGAATCTCCCTGCTGCTCGACGACGACACCGACTGGCCATTCCCCGGCATTGCTGAGCATCTCGTCGGCAAATCGGCCGGCGATCAGCTCACGGTCGAGCACACCTTTTCTGATGATTACCAAACTGAGTCTCTGCGCGGCGAGACCGCCCAATTCGACATCACGCTCCAGGAAGTCAAGTCTCGCACGGTCCCCGAGTGGAACGATGATGTGGCGCGCAACGTTGGCGATTACGAGGATCTGCTTGACCTGCGAGTCAAGGTCCGCGAAGGCCTGACCAAGAACGCCGAGCGCGATTCGAACTCCGAGTTCGCAGATGAGGTGATCGAGAAGCTGGTCGAGCAGGCGTCGGTCGAATTCCCGCCGTTCTTGGTCGAGCAAGAGATCGATGATCTGATCCATGATCTCGGCCATCGGCTGGAGGCCCAGGGACTGACCATGGAGCAGTACCTGCAGGTCGAAGAGAAGTCGGCCGATGAGCTGCGCGAGGATCTCCGGCCGCGAGCTAAGGAACGCGTCACCCGGGCGCTGGTGCTTGGGCAGCTCATCGAAGACGAGCAGCTGGAAGTTGCCGACCAGGAAATCGATACCCAGCTGGATCAAATGGTTGCCCAGCTGCAGGACCCCGAAGGACGGGTGCGCAAGGCGCTCGGATCGGAGTCTGGCCGGCGTCGCATCCGAAACGATTTGCTGTTCGACAAGGCAGTCGAGCGGGCTGTGGCGATCGCCAAGGGCGAGGACCCTGCAAGAGCGGGGAAAAGCCCGGAGGCGCCGGAGCTTCAAGCGGAAGCTGAATAGTGTCTGTCGCCCGGGTCGTTGAGCCGTCCGGCAGAACCGGCCAGGGCCCACAGAAGGGGCGGCGACGCCGGTCAAGGCCAAAACGGACTATTGAACCGGTTCAACCCATGTCAGAAAATGACCAAGGAGTAAGGAAAATGACCGACGAATACGTACCACAGTCGCTGATTCCGATGGTGATCGAAACCAGCGGTCGCGGCGAGCGAGCTTACGACATCTATTCGCTGCTGCTCAAGGAGCGCATCATCTTCCTGGGCACGCCGATCAATGACCAGGTCGGCAACGTGATCGTGGCGCAGCTGATTTGGCTCGACTCGCAGGACCCGGAACGCGAGATCCGGCTTTACATCAACTCCCCGGGGGGCGTGATCTACGCCGGCATGGCAATCTACGACACCATGCAGCAGCTCAGCGCCCCGATCCAGACCGTGGCGGTGGGCGTCACCGCCTCGTTCGGCACGGTGCTGCTGGCGGCCGGCACACCCGGTCACCGCTACGCGCTGCCGAACGCCACGATCCACATGCACCAGCCGCACGGAGGCACGCAGGGTCAGGCAACCGATATCGAGATCCAGGCCAAGGAGATATTGCGCCAGCGAGAGAAAATCAATAACATTCTCGCCCATCACACCGGCCAGCCGCTCGAGACCATCGAACATGACGTCGAGCGAGACTTCTATATGAGCGCCGATGAAGCCAAGGATTATGGGCTGGTCGACAGTGTGCTGACTCCCGCGGACCATCTGGCGGCCTCGCCCGACGGTAAGGCCGCGGAGAAGGTGGAAGAGTAAGCCCGTATGACTGAAACCGAAGATCGATCGCGACGCTGCTCGTTCTGCAATCGGCCCGAAGAAAAGCTGTCGCGCCTGATCTCCGGCCCCGAAGGGGTCTACATCTGTAACGAGTGCGTCGACCTGTGCGGCGATATCCTGCACGGCGAAGTCAGCAAAGGCGAGGACCTGGGTCTGGCCCCGGTGGGTCGACCCGGGCTCTCGCCGCAACAGATTTCCGAACGTCTCGACGAGTATGTGGTCGGCCAACAACACGCCAAGCGCGTGCTGTCGGTGGCGGTCTACAACCACTACAAACGCATCGGCGCCTCGACCCGCGGTTCCGTCGAACTCGAGAAGAGCAACATCCTGTTGATGGGGCCCACCGGAGTGGGCAAGACGCTGCTGGCCCAAACGCTGGCTCGGATTCTGGATGTCCCGTTTTGCATCGCCGATGCCACCGCGCTGACTGAAGCCGGCTATGTCGGCGAAGATGTCGAGAACATCCTGCTGCGGCTGCTCCAGGCAGCCGACCACAACATCGGCAGCGCCCAGCGCGGCATCGTCTACATCGACGAGATCGACAAGACCGCGCGCAAGTCGGGCCACAATCCGAGCATCACCCGGGACGTCTCCGGCGAAGGTGTGCAGCAGGCTTTGCTCAAGATCATCGAGGGTGCGGTGGTCAACGTTCCCCCTCAAGGGGGACGCAAGCATCCACATCAGGAATTCGAGCGAGTCGACACCACCAATGTGCTCTTCATCTGCGGAGGAACCTTTGACGGCCTGGCTGAGATCGTGGCCGAACGGGTGGGCACCCGCGGCCGGGTCGGATTCCCCGGCACGACTGAAGAGCGGCTGGCGCAAGGGTACGACGAGACCGAGCTGCTGCGCCACATCGAGCCCGACGACCTGATGCGCTTCGGGATGATCCCCGAGCTCGTTGGACGGTTGCCGGTGACCGCCAGCGTCGATCCGCTGGACGTGACCGCACTGCGCAGGATCCTGACCGAGCCTCGTAACGCGCTTACCCGCCAGTTTCAGCACCTGTTCGAGATGGACGGAGCCGAGCTGGTGTTCACCGAGGAGGCGCTACAATCTGCGGCCGAGCTAGCCATGGAGCGCGAATCGGGCGCCCGCGGGCTGCGCTCGATCGTTGAGAACTCATTGCTGGAAGTGATGTTCGACCTGCCCTCCCGCCCTGAAATCCGCAAGGTTGTGGTCGGGCAGGAGGTCATCACGGAAGGCGTGAAGCCCAAATTGCTGGACGACGACGGTCAGGAATTGGACGCTGGGGAAGATCTGACGCTGGCTGCCTAGCTGGCTCGATCGGCAGACCGATCCGGCCGGCAGCCGATACGCGCGGTGGGTCGGATTCCCGGACAGAACGATGAACATTATGCTTGGGGCGCTGATTGCAGCGCCCCGATTTGTTTGAGCGGGGGAACGGTGCGAGACGCCCGGCCGGGCGGCAGCGCAGAAAGGACACTTCGCGGCAAGCTGTGGCAGACCTGAACACAATCGACGGGCTGGTAATCGACATGGACGGAGTGTTGTGGCGCGGCGGCGAACCACTGCCGGGGCTGACGCCGTTCTTCGAGCTGCTGCGGGGCCGCAAGCTGCCGTTCGTCCTGGCAACCAATAACGCCACCCAATCCCCCGAGCGGGTGCAGGCCAAGCTCGAGTCGTTCGGCGTGGCGGTGTCGCCGGAGCAGGTTCTGACCAGCGCCGCCGGCGCGGCACGGTTTCTCTTGCAGCAGCTGCCACCGGGCAGCCGAATCTACGCCGTCGGCGAGCAGAGTCTGCGCCAGGCACTTGAAGCGGAGGGGTTTGAGCTCTCCAACCAGGCGGATGGCGTACAGGCGGTGGTGGTCGGGATGGATTTCTCGCTGCAATGGGAAGCCCTGGAGCAGGCCACCTACGCCTTGAACCACGGTGCTCTGTTTCTGGGCACCAACCCCGACCTGACCTTCCCTACCGAGCACGGCCTGGCGCCAGGCAATGGCGCCACACTGGCCGCTCTACAGGCGGCGAGCGGGCGGGAGCCGGTGATCTACGGCAAACCCGAGCCGCACATCTTCCACGACGCGCTGGGGCGGCTCGGCACGCGCGCCGAACGTACGCTTGCGGTTGGCGACCGACTGGAGACCGACATTTTGGGCGGTCAGCGCGCCGGACTCAGGACGGCGCTGGTACTGACCGGCGCCGCAAACCGCACCGACCTGGCAGATTCCGCCATTGCGCCTGACTGGGTGTTTGAGGATTTGACGGGGTTGACCGCCGCGCTGAGCTAGCAGCCGCAAGAAAAAAGGGCGGACGATCCGCCCTGGCTCGTAGTGCGCGGAACTTTGCACGGCAACGGAGCTTTATCCCCCGATTCGGTGCAGCGACTCGGCAGCTTCCACGGTCATCGGGATGCGCACCTGAATGCGGGTGCCCTGCCCCAGGGCAGAATCGATGTTCAGAATGCCGTGTACCATCTCGGCTCGCTCGAATAAGTTGACCATTCCCAAACTGCCGCGCGCCTCGTAGTTGTCCTGAATCTCGGACAGATCGAATCCAACCCCGTTGTCCTCGATCTCAAGCAGCGCCATCTGACCGTCATCCTGCGGGTGCAGCCGCACCCAGATGTGGTCCGCCTTGGCATGTTTGCGGGCGTTATTCACCGCCTCCTCAACGATGAAGAAGACCACTCCCTGCTTGCCGACTTCCATCAATTCCTCCACCGCCGAGTCGACGTCCACCTGCACCTTCTGTCCGTGCATCTCGTCGAACTTGCGCGCCAGGTCTTTCAGCGCAGCTTTCAACCCCTCCGACTCAAGGATCAGCGGGCGCAGGGTGAACAGCATCTGTCGGATCTCTTTGGAGGTACGGCGGGCAAGCTCTTCGATCTTGAACAGCTCGTCGGAGGCTTCCTTGGGATCACGGCTGATCAGCCGGCGGGCGAAGTTGACCCGCATGGCGATGGCGCCGATCGATTGCGCCGGCCCGTCGTGGAGATCGCGCGCCAGCTTCTTGCGCGCCTCTTCCTGGAGCTCGGCGATCCGCTCCTTCTCGTGCTCGAGTTGCGCATATAGCCGGGCGTTTTGCAGCGCAACGATCGCCTGCTGCGCAATCGCCTCGACGATTTCCAAGCCGGCATCGGTGAATGTGCCAGGCTCCGGGTGACCAAAAAGCATCGTTCCATAGATCTCGAGTCCGACCACCAGCGGGATGCTGACCGCAACCGCGCAACGGCGGAACGAGAGCAAGCGGCAGAGCTCGGGGTCGGACAGCGGGTCTTCGGTGATCAGGGTGTCGCCGTTCGACATCGAGAGCTCGACGATTCCGGCCTGGCCGGGTATGTCGGCGTTTTGATCGGCGGCCAGAAAGCCACGGGTGGACGCGATCTGGAGCTCTTCGCCGTCGAACAGCAGCAGCGCGCTGACCAGGCCACTGCCCGACGCATCAGCCAGCGCGCTGCTGGCCAGGTCGAGCGCCATGTCCATCACTCGCTCATAATTCAGCGCGGCGTTGAGCGCCGCCGTGCCGCGAAGCACACTACGCAGACGCTGCACCTCGCGCTCCATCCGGTCGTCTCCCACCGGTTCGACCGGCTGCAGCGGCGACGCGGTCTCGCCGGTGATCAGCTTATTGATTGATTCAAGGACTCCCAAGACCACTCCTCAGTCGCCCCTGGCGCTTCACTGCGGGCGCTGACTGTCGATAGCATCACTAGGTTACCAGCACCCGGCCCAGCGGCCTCCCTTACAGTTGCCCTACAGACCCGCTGCAGCGGACCTCCGGCTTTCTCGGTTATCATAGCCCCAATGACAACGGGCTTCAGGTTGGCCCCTTCTATCCTGTCTGCCGACTTTCTGCGACTAGGAGAGGAAATCCAGGCGGTCGAAGCGGCGGGGGCCGATTGGATCCACATCGATGTGATGGACGGCCGGTTCGTCCCAAACATCACTATGGGCCCGGTGATCGTGCGGGCGGTGCGGCGGGCCACCGAACTCCCGCTGGACGTGCACTTGATGATCGAATCGCCCGAGGACCACCTGCAAGCTTTCGCTGAGGCCGGCGCAGATGGCCTGACGATCCACGTCGAGGCCACCGACGATGTACCGGCCGCGCTGGCCAAGATACGCAAGTTGGGGCTGCGCGCAGGGGCTGCGGTCAGTCCGGATACTGCGGTCGAGGCGCTGGAGCCCGCTCTGCAGGCGCTCGACCTGGCCCTGGTGATGACCGTTCACCCCGGTTACGCCGGCCAGTCCTTCCTGCCTCAGGGCCTGCCGAAACTCGCCCAGCTTGCAGCATGGCGGGAGGCCGGGAAGACCCAGGCACTGCTCGAAGTGGACGGAGGGATCTCGGCGACCACCGCACCGGCAGCTGCCGGGGCCGGCGCAGAGATTTTTGTCGCTGCCAGTGCCGTTTTCCACCATCCGGACGGGGTTGCCGCCGGCGTAGCCGCGCTGCGCAGCGCGCTGGAAGCCGCCCCGAACCGCCAAAGCTGATGGAGCTGATCCGCGCTTAAAAAGAAAAGCACCCTCAGCCGGGGTGCCACAAGGAATCAAGCAGTTGGGCTACGGCTTCGCCAGGCGCTTGATGCACTTTGCGCACAGCGTGCGCCGGACGAGCTTACCCTGCTCCATCACACGGGTCTTCTGCAGATTGGGCTTGAAAGTTCGCCGGGTAGCCTTCATTGAGAAGCTACGGTTGTGGCCGAAGCTGGTGGTCTTGCCGCAGTTTTCGCACTTTGC
>CAZGCX010000046.1:0-549 GCA_964524585.1 uncultured Anaerolineaceae bacterium | reverse complement strand
CCATGGTCGAGCCGGTACCCTTCCCTTAGAGCGCGGGCAATCTTACCATAGAGGCTCATGGACGAGGAAACCAACAACTACGGCACCATCTCCATTTCACCCCGGGCGCTCGCCAGCGTGGCGGCCCACGCCAGCATGCGTTCCTATGGCGTGGTAGGGATGGCCCCCAAGAACCTGGTGGACGGTTTGGCCAACGCACTGGCTCGTGATCCGCGACACGGGGTAGAGATCACCATGCAGGACCAGACGATTGTGGTTGACCTGTACATCGTGATCGAATACGGCACCCGGCTGTCCAGCGTCGCCACCAGCGTGGCGAATACCGTGCAGTATCAGCTGGAAAAGAGCGTCGGGCTGCCGGTTGGGGCGGTGAACGTTCACGTGCAGGATCTGCGATTCAGCAACTCTGAATGATCGCCAAGGTGCGGGACCAGGCGCGCCAGCGGTTGGCGGTGCGATATCGCTACATCGATGCGCGCATGTTGGTGTACCTCACCGAGGCCGGGCTGACATGGCTGCGCACCAACCAAGAGACCGTGAATCAGCTCA
>CAZGCX010000045.1:0-14070 GCA_964524585.1 uncultured Anaerolineaceae bacterium | reverse complement strand
GCCACCATGGAACGGCAGCGGCAGGTGCTGGTGCTGATGGTCAACGCCAGCAGCGAGCAAGGCTGCATCTACGTCAGCAACGCTCAACAGCCGCTTTGCATCTCCCCAGAAATGGCCGGCGCAGCCGCCGCCGAACTGACCGAATACGAATTCAAACCGGCCGAGGTCCAGATCAACTTCCCACACTGGGTCACCTACGTCCGGTCCGAACTCGAGAACTTGTACCCACCGCAAACCATCTATCGTTCAGGATTCTCGGTATACACCACACTCGATCCGGAGTTGCAGGATGAGGCGGAGCAGATCGTGCGCGAGCAGATCGTGGCGCTGGCCGGCCACGACGTCAGCAACGGCGCCTTGGTGGCCATTCAGCCTTCGACCGGTGAGATCCTGGCCATGGTCGGATCGGTCGACTTCTCCAACGAAGATATCTCGGGCCAAGTGAATATGGCCACCTCGCCGACCCGCCAACCTGGATCCTCGATTAAGCCGTTGGTGTACGCGGCGGCTTTTGAGAGAGGTTGGACTCCAGCCACGCTGCTGTGGGACGTCGAGTCAGAGTTCCCGCCCTATCGTGATCCGCGAGACCCGGAGGGCTATTACACCCCGCGCAATTACGATCGCAAGTTCCACGGGCCGGTGACCGCCCGCAGCGCGCTCGCCAACTCATACAACATCCCCGCCGTAAAGACGCTGCAGTTTGTCGGCATCTACGATGATCCGGCAACGGTTCAGCCGGAGGGTTTTATCGCCTTCGCCAACCGTCTGGGAGTCACCACGCTTTCGCAGAACGGCGACTACGGGATCTCGCTTACCCTGGGTGGAGGAGAGGTTTCACTGCTGCAGATGACCGGTGCCTTCTCGGTGTTTGCCAACCGTGGGGTGCGCGTTCCGCCGGTGTCGATCACCCGCATCGAGGATCAATCTGGCCAGGTGGTCTATCAGTACGAACCGCCGGTTGGCGAACAGGTGGTCCGACCGGCCCACGCCTTCCTAATCACCTCGATCTTGTCCGACAACACCGCTCGCACGCCGGCCTTCGGCCCGAACTCACCGCTTGCGCTGCCTTTCCCGGCAGCGGTGAAGACCGGTACCAGCGGCGACGAGGAGCCGCGCGACAACTGGACCCTGGGATACACACCGGACGTGGCGGTCGGGGTCTGGGTGGGTAACGCAGACTATACGCCATTGAAGGACACCTCCGGTGTGAGCGGCGCGGCGCCGATCTGGAACCAGTTCATGCAATTCGCCATCCAGAAACTGGCTGGCGGGAGCCCAACCGTGTATTCACGCCCCGAGGATGTGGTGGAGCTGCCGATCTGCGCGGTATCCGGCGCTGAGCCTTCCGAGTGGTGCCCGGCTCATCGAGTGGAGTTCTTCGCCGCCGATCAGCCGCCGCTGCCCAAGGAGCTCGACCTGTGGCGCAAGGCTTGGATCGACAGCTACTCGCTGGAACTGGCCAGCGCCGAGTGCCCGGACTTCGCGGTCGAGAAACTCGGGCTGTCGGTGGAGGACGAGTGGGGGAGAAAGTGGATCGAAGAGACCGACGATGGTAAGGCCTGGGTCGAACGGATGGGATTCGACGAGGACCAGCCGGTCTTCTTTGTTCCAAGCGAAACCTGTGGTCTGGATAGCCCGCGCCCGCTGCTGACCATTACCGCCCCGCTGCAGGGTTCCATCCTGAGCAGCAGCCCGATCAGTATCAGCGGCCGGGCGGATGCCACGGCCGACTTCCAGGATTGGATTCTGGAGTACGGGATCGGTTCTGATCCGAGTTTCTGGCCGGATCTGGTGCACAGCGAAGACCCGGTCAATCAGCCGAATCTGCTGTACGAGTGGGATCCGCAATCGGTGTCGAACGGGCCAGTGTCGCTGCTGCTGACCGTGCGCAGCACCCGTGGCGGAAAAGCCAGCTACCGGGTGAACCTCAACCTGTCGCTGCCGACGCCGACCCCTACCGCCACCCCGACTCCCACTCCGACCTTCACGCCGACCGCAACCGCGACCGCAACTTCCACGCCTCCGCCAACCGATACCCCGACCCCCACCCCCTAGCACGATCGCTGCCGCATCCAGGGCCGCGGTCTACAGCAACGGCAACTGTGGGTCCTCCGGACCGGGTGGATCGAGCGTCAGCCGCTCGTACAGATTGCTCCGGTCCAACGTTGGATCTTCCGCCAGCCGCCGTACGTGGCGGAATTTCAGGATGCGCGGCGCGGTGTCCAGCCAGGCCTGCAGCAGCGGATTGCGCCGGGCCTTCTCGGCAATCAACGCCCCACGGCCACCGGGGATCACAATTGCCGGGTGTGAACCCTCAACTTGCCTGGCCGCCGGTTGGCCCAGGCGGGCGGTCTCGTGGATCTCGAAGGTCAATTCGGTACCGTCGCCACGGTCGAGCCATCGAAGCTCCGGCTGCCGATCGACCTGGTAACCCAGGCGATCCCCCAACTCGGCCAACAATTGGCTGATCTGCTCCAAATCCGCCGCGCGCGCCTCCGGCTGGTCCTCTGGGCGCAGCCTCCAGCGGCCGTCATCCGCGCTGCGCAGCGCGTAGGAACGCATGCACTCCTCCAAGTAGCGGCGATCCGGGGTGAGCAGCCCCGGCAGCTCAGCGCACACCTGGGCGTCCAGCTCCACCAGCCGGATGCTTTCGCTTGCCCGCAGTGCATCCAGGACCAACCCCTCCACCCGATCCGAAAGTGGGGGCTCGAACTCCGCAAGGTTCGCCAGCCAGTAGCGTCCGCTCTCCGGTTCCTGGCCTCGGCCGAGATGCAGAAAGACCTGCATGTCGCCCAAGGTTCGATCCAGCTGCTCGCCGACCACGCTGATGGCGGAGCGGTTCTCCGTCGCTTCAACATTTGCCAGCCAGCGGTCGCTGGCCAACGCCGACCAGGCTGCGGCGTGTGGCACCGGATAGCGGGCCGGCTCCCCGCGCCGGCGGAGCGCCTCGACCGCCGCCTCCTGCATGGGCGCCTCCAGCCAGCCCGCGTGACGCGGCCCCACTCCGCCGCCGCCCCACTTCCAGGTCAGCAGTGCCTGCTGCTCGGCAGACCGCAGCGCCCGGCCGGTCAGCTCGAAGCCTGATCCATCGAATCCGGCCAGCACTGCCGCCAAGAATCCGGGCTCGACATCCGGGATAAGGCCGAGCACCTGCACCGAGTCGGCAAGTCGGCCGGTCAGTGAGCGCAAGGTGGCCTTCACCGCCTCGGCGTGCCAGGCCCAGTCATATCGCCTGCGTCGCAGCACCGCCCGGATCGGGTCTGCCGCGCTTCGGCCCCACAGCCAGGCGGCCCACAGGGCCGAGAGCGTCCAAAAAGCTTGATTGGGGCGCGGGACCACGGTCAGGATGCTCGAGATCGCCTGCCGCGGTAGCTCGGTTGCCATCGCCCGCACCGGCCCGCCATACCAGGTGATACGACCGGGCGTTTGCGCGGCTTTCAGTTCACCGTCCCACTCGCGCAATTCGACTTCGGGGTCGTCCAGCGCCCAGTGGCCGATCGCCCGCTCGAGGGCGCGCCATACGTTTGATTCAAGGTAGCGAGCGGAGGCCACCAACTGCAGCGGACGGGCACGCCCCTCTGGATGCCCCCAAAGCGCGTTGGCCTGGTCCAGCGCTGAGAGCATGAGTGCTGCGGCCGCCTCCTGGCCGCGGTCCAGTTGTTCGATCTTGTTCAACAGAGTGACCACACCGAAGATTGCCCGCTCGGGATAAACCGAGAGCGCGTCCTCGGCATGTTCGTGGTCCGAGCTGCCGGCCGGTGCCAACTGCTCGAGCGCCATGGCGTGGTGCAGCCCACGACTGCTATACTCGCCGGCGCGATTCCGATCGGCATCAGACGCCGGCTCTTCGATCGTATGGTTGCAGTGCGGGCATGAATAGAACCGCAGCACCGGCTCTGCCAGGTCTTTGTCCCAGACGAAATACTCGGCAGATACGAATTCGCCGCAGTTTGAACACCTGGTCTGGTAGAGATCCAGCATAAACGGCTCCAGGCGACCGTCGTCTTTTGTCGAGTTGGCAAGGTGGGATAGTGCGGCCTGCAGCTCTTCGAGTGAAAATGGCTTGGCTGTGTGGCGCAGCAAGAATCTCACGATCGGATTGTTTACCGCCACCAGGACCGCCCGTCCGGCTTTGGCGGCCTCGATCGCCAGCCGGGGAGAGGCGCCGAAGGGATCCAGCACCAGCTCACCCGCCCCACCGAAGCGCTCCAAGGCGCGGGTGACGCTGCCCGGCTCCAGCGGCGGAATAAAACGGGCCAATGGGCTGGGTCCCGGAGAAGGATCACCCGGAGCAAAGGCAATATCCACGAATTCAGTATACGTGAGTCGTTATGTCACATTCTGAGTCTTCTGAGCGGAGCCGTGGCCTGATTCTTCTGGCCGCCGGGCTGATGCTTGCCTGCCGGTTGACCGAGGGCGGGCTTAGTCCAGTCGTACTGACGCCGACGGATACGCAGTCCGCCAGTCTGCAGGCCGCGCCCAGCGCGACGCTTCCGCCGCCGAGCCCCACCGCAGTACCGCAACCGTGCGTCGTGGCAGGCGGTCATCCAACGCTCCCCATGGCTCAGGGCTCAGCGCTCGCCAACTATCTCAACCAGGGCGGCTCGCCAGAGGGGCTCGGCGAGCAATTCCAGGGCGGGACCAGCCTGGTGGACTTTGACGGGGACGGCTGGATCGACCTGGCGCTGGCTGCCAACGTCGACGGTGTGGGGCGTCTATTCGCGTTCCGCTGTGCTGCCGACCACTACGAGCTGGCTTACGTCAGCGCCGAGCTGCCTTCACCCGGCCTGGCGGGCATTCAGACCAGCCAGGACCTGACCGGCGACGGCGTAGCCGACCTGCTGGTCAGTCGCCAGGAGTGCGGCGCACACACCTGTAGTGCACAGGTCGAGGCGTGGGTGTGGATCGACGGGCGGCTGGCCAATCGCCTCGACGGAGACAGCAGCGACCTGCCCACCCCGGTCATTGAGTGGCTGCCGACCGCCGCCGGGGCGGCCGAGATCCGGATCACCGCCACCGGGATCGCCTCGGTGGGCGCCGGTCCCTTCCGCATGCTGGAACGGCGTTGGGACTGGGATCCGGGCCAGCAGCTGTTCATCCCTCAATCCGAGCGGCTGCTGGAATCGAACTTCCGGATTCACCGATTGCACGACGCCGACGATGCAGCAAACTCGGGAAATCTGGACGGCGCTCTGGCACTGTACCGGCAGGTGATCGACGATCCGACGCTGGACGATTGGGTGGCGGGCGAAGACGGGCACCAACAATTGGCTGCCTACGCCCGATTCCGGGTGATGCTGGCCATCCTGCAGATCGGGGACCTGGGATCAGCAGAAGAGGCGCTGGGCGAGCTTCAGCTGGCACATCCGGCCGGCACGCCGGGGGCAGGCTTCGCAGGGTTGGGAGCGGCATTCTGGTCGGCCTTCGCCAGCGCTAACCAGGGGGCGCAGCCGCCGAGCCCAGCTGCGGTTGCTGCCGGGTGCCAGGCAGCCCAGGCCTACAGCCTGACCCACAGTGAAGAAACGATCGACCTGCTGTACTATGGCTACGCTAACCGGGTCTACGACGCCGAGAGCATCTGCCCGCTGAACCGGTAACTCGGGCGCAGGCTGGAATCCTTGAAGGGCGAGGCGGCCACCCCAGCGGACATCTGGCGGCCGAAGCCCCGAGCGAATCATTCACGCCGGGACTCCGCCCTGGTTCAGCTCCAACCCCCTGCGGGGCATAAGCGGGGACTCCCCCACGTTCAGCCGTTGAGCAGTTGCTGCAATTTGGCGTAGCTTGTGACCCAGGCCATCTGCCGCAGAAAAGCAACCGGGTCGCTGATGCGGGCCCACAGCGTGCGCACTGCTTCCCCAACCGGGTCTTCGCCGGCCGCGCCGCCTGGCGAGTCAGCGTACGCCCCATAGAAGGCGAAATAGGCCTGATTGATTCGCCGGATGTGCCGGTAGCCCGCCTCCCAGAAGACCAGCCGGCGCGCTTCCATGTAGTCCTCCGCCTGCTCGACCTTCCCATCCGCCAGCAATTGATCGACTGTGACCCGAGTTTCACGCATCTCGGCTCGGAAGTCGAAAACCGGTGGGCGGGGAGGCGGTGCCGGATCCGGCGAATCGGAGGGCGGCGCGGGAGGTGGTGGGACCGCCTCCGGATAGAAGCGGCGCAGCAGCTCCAGTCCCGCTTCGTGCCCGATGATGTTGGCGACTGTCTCATTAATGGTGCGCATCTCGGGGCTGCTGCTGTAGCCCAGCCCAAGCGGCCGCAAAGAAAGATAGATGTGGGTCCACTCATGGGCGATGGTCTGGCTGATCCAGTCCAGCGCCGGAGTCTCCATGATCATGGTGGGATAGGTCGATATGCCGCCGATCGGGACCACCAGCGCAGAAACATCCAGTCCGCTTTCGACCCGCTGCTCAAGCCCGAGCTGCGCCTGTAAATCAAGATCCGGCACCAATTGCAGGTTCGCATCCTGACGGATTACCTCCCTGGGGGAGACAACCAGCGCCAGCGGCAGCCGCGAGAAACGGAAAGAGACCGGCGGCCAGGCTGCGCCCCCCACTCCCAACCCCCAATCGGCCAACACGCTGGAGAGCTCCTGCTGCAATACCGCTTCAGCCATCGGTTGCAGCGCCCGCAGCTCGGTGCGGCGATCGTTGAGCTCGACCATGAGTGGTCTGGCGGCGGCCTGCGGATTATCAACGGTTGGATCAGCGAGCGCAGTCTCTAGTTGCGATTGCAGCCGGGAAGCCTCCTCGATCCGACTCAGATAGTCCCGCACCAACTCGCTGCGGGCCGACTCGCTCAGGTAGGCCTCGGCGCCCAGCCCCGAGTATTCGAATTTCACCCCCAGGGCTTGGCTGGTCCAGCTTGCGTAGTCGAATTCAATAGCACGGGTGTAGCGCCGCACCTGATCGCTGCGACCGCCCACCAGCAGCCCGCTTCCGGCGAGCAGCAGCACCGACGCCATACCGAGCGCCAGCAACAGTATCCAGGTGCGCAGCCGAGAGAACCGCCTCATGGCAGCGATCCTATCAGCATTTGCTGACAGGGGCATGAGTAAGTCGGTTCTAAATGCCGCCTTCCGGCCGCGCTCGGTTTAGTGACGGCCCGTCAGCCCGGCATTCGATGGGCGGAAAGGGTCAGATGCTCGCTGTGCTATAATGCGCGCCCTCGGGACCCGCTGGGTCCCGAGTACACAAAACCCCATGAACTTCCTGGTCACCGGCGCCGCCGGATTCCTCGGTTCTGCACTTGCCAACCGACTCGCGAAAGAAGGACATCAGGTCCACGGGCTTGACGATCTGTCTGCGGGCGACCCCAGCCGCCTTGAGCCGGACGTGATGTTCAGCCGGGGCGATGTGACCGATCGGCCGAAACTCTGGACCGTGCTGCAAGACGTGGATTGTGTGTATCACCTGGCGGCCCGGGTATCGGTTCCTGAGTCTGTTCTCTACCCCCGGGAGTACAACGCGGTCAACGTCGGCGGAACGGTCAGTGTGATGGAGGCCATCCGGGACGTCGGAGTACAGCGGGTAGTCTTCATCTCCTCCGGCTCGGTCTATGGGGATCGCGGCAGCCAGCCGCTGGGTGAGGACACGGTTGCCGACCCGCATTCACCCTATGCGGTCTCCAAACTGGCGGCAGAGTACTACGTGCACACCATCGGCACCCTGTGGGGCATTGAGACGGTCGCACTGCGGGTCTTCAACGCTTACGGACCCGGGCAGCCGCTGCCAGCGGCCCACGCACCGGTGATCCCCCACTTCCTGCGCAGTACGGTGCGCGGCGGTACCTTGGTGATTCACGGCAGGGGCAACCAAACCCGTGATTTCGTCTACCTCACTGATGTGGTGGAGGCCATGGTTTCGGCTGCCACCGCCCCGACGGTGGACAAAGCGGTAATCAACATCGGCAGCGGGACCGAGACCTCCATCCGGACGTTGGCGCAGGAGGTGCTGGAAGCGGTCGGATCCAGCGCCGAGTGGCTGTACAAGGAGGATCAGGACATTGGGTCCTCCCGCATGTGCGCCGACATCCGTCAGGCCAAGAAGAAGCTCGGCTATAAGCCGCGGGTCTCGCTCAAGGAGGGACTCGAGCGGATGGTGGCCGAGGACCCACGTTTTCAGCCTGTCCCCGTCGAATAAGAGCAATCGCTTCCCGTCGTTATCAACGCACCGATTACGCTCGGCCGACCCTGGAGGTGGCGCGCCAGCTGCTCGGGCAACGGCTGGTACGAATCGAAACCGGTGGCGACCGCACTGCCGGGATCATCGTGGAGGTCGAAGCCTACATCGGGCAGGACGACCTGGGTTGCCACGCCAGCGCGGGTAAAACGGTTCGCAATGCGGTGATGTTTGGACCCCCAGGTCACGCCTACGTGTATTTCACCTACGGGATGCACTGGATGTTGAATCTGGTCTGTGAGGCGGCCGATCGCCCGGCGGCAGTGCTGATGCGAGCGGTGCTGCCAACCGAGGGGGTGGCGCGAATCCGCCGCCGCCGGACCGCCTGGCGCAAGCGGCGCCGGGCGGTTGCCGACCTGCCGGAGGCGCTGTTGACCGACGGTCCGGCCAAATTGGCCCAGGGCTTCAAACTCGACGGGAGCTGGAACGGGCATGACTTGTGCCAGCCGGACTCGCAACTGTTCATCGAGCGCTGCCGCCCGGTGAACGGCGTGACTACTGGCCCCCGGGTGGGGTTAAACTCGGTGCCGGAGCCGTGGAAAAGCATCCCGTGGAGGTTCCGAATCCCCAAACAACGCTATCCTGAGCTTGCGCTACGGGAGGAGATCAGATGAATCTATTGGACGGAAAGCGAGCCTTGATTTTCGGCGTGGCCAATGACCACTCGATTGGGTGGGGAATCGCCAAGTCGATGCATGAACATGGGGCGCAGCTGGCGTTCTCCTATGCAGCCGAGACATTAGAGCGACGGGTGCGGCCGCTGGCCGAGTCGGTCGGCTCGGAGTTTGTCGAGATTTGCGACGTGACTGACGACGCCCAGATTGACGCGGTTTTTGAGTCAGCCGCCAAGCAATTGGGCAATATCGATATTCTGGTGCACAGCGTTGCTTTCGCACCGCGGGAGGAACTTGGCGGGAAATTCATCGACACTACTCGGGACGGTTTCCGGCTGACGATGGAGGTCAGCGTCTACTCCTTCCTGGCTTTGGCGCGGCGGGCAAGCAAACTGATGCCAGACGGGGGATCGATGGTGACCCTGACCTTCTACGCCTCCGAGAAGGTGTTTCCGAACTACAACGTGATGGCAATCGCCAAGGCGGGCCTGGAAGCGACCACCCGCTATCTTGCGAACGACCTGGGCCCACAGGGGATCCGGGTAAACGCCATCTCGGCCGGGCCAGTTCGCACGCTGTCTGCAGCTGGTGTCAGCGGTTTCAAGCGCATGTATCGTGAATTCGCCGAAGTGGCTCCGCTACGCCGTCACATCTCGGCGGAAGATGTGGGGGGCGCTGCAGTTTGGCTGGCTTCCGACCTGGCGCGCAACGTCACCGGAGAAGTGCTGTTCGTCGACTCTGGGTACAATATCCTGGGAGCCCCCTTCCCGGATGATTCCACTGGATGACGAACGCGTCCCAAGCATAGCTGACCGCCTGCGAGCCAGCCTCTTCCCTCGCATCGATCCGGAACTCCGGCCGCCGCGAACCGAACTCGCACGAAGAATCATTCTCGCCCAGCTCGGGTTCCTGAGTCTGTGGGCACTCAGCCTAATCGTGCTGAAGGCCAGCGACGGATCGTATCGCATCGGTTCGGACCTGGCCGGCATGGCTGGATTGGCCGTGATCAACGGGCTGTGTCTGTGGCTGCTGCAACGGGGTTCGGTCAATCCGGTCGGGTACCTGATCTCATTTGCACTGTTCTTTTTAATCACAGCCGGTGCGCTGCTCGCACCACGCTACCTATTGCTGATCAGCGCCGGTCTGTTGCTGCCGATCTTGATCTCGGGGGCGCTGATCGGCGTCTATGCTCCGTACCTGTTCGCAGTCCTGGCGATTGCCGGAAACCTCAGCGTGAGTCTGGCCAACCGCTCGGTCTTTGAGTCTGGGGTGGCACTGGCGATTTATCTGGCCACTCATTCGGTGGTTGCCCTGACTGCGGCCTGGATCGCCGGTTCACAATCCTCCCAGGTCCGGCGCACTGTGTTCAGCATGCACACCCAGGCCGAGCAGATGGGCAAGCTGGCGCACACCGACCCGTTGACCAGCCTGCCGAATCGCCGGCAGCTCTTCGAGCAATTGGAGCAGGAATTCGCGCGTGCCAAACGCTACCGGCGTCCGTTCTGCCTGCTGTACATGGATATGGACGGGTTCAAGGCGATCAACGACCAGTACGGCCACCTGTTTGGCGACGAGATCCTGCGCGGGTCGGCGCGCTCGATGCGGGCGGTGCTGCGGTTCACCGATCTGCTGGCGCGTATCGGCGGCGACGAATTCGCGGTACTACTGCCGGAAACCGACATGAACGGGGCCACCAGCGTTGCCAACAAGCTTGGCAAGGCCCTGGCGGCATATGGTACGCAGCTCAGCCCATCCCTGGGCAGCCTGACCCTTTCGGTCGGCGTGGGCCAGATCAAGCCGGACGACGAGGCGATCGAGGATATCCTGGCCAGAGCCGACAAGGCGCAGTACCTGGCCAAGAGCTCCGGCAAAGCTCTCACCCGCAACCAGGACGATCTGGAGCAGGCAGCCGGCCCCGAACCCGTCTGACGAGCTGGCAGGCAGGAACCGACCCGGCGCCTTCCTGCGCCTCGCGGTCCCGGGTGGCGGGCTGGCCTGGCTCCCCGTCGGCTACCGGCCCTCACTCGGCACCCCAACTGATCGCTGGAAGCAAACCGACCGGCGCAACAAACGGTTATGGTATATTCGTGCGGCTCTCGGAAAGGACCCGGTGTCTGACTTTAGGCTATTGACCGTGATGGCTCACCCCGACGACGAAACTTTCGGGCTGGGTGGCACACTTGCGCTCTACGCCAAGCAAGGCGTGAAGGTGTACCTGGTTTGCGCCACTCGGGGAGAGGTCGGCACCGTTTCGCCGGAGTTCATGGACGGTTACGAGCAGATTGGCGACCTGCGCGAAGCTGAGCTTCGCTGTGCGGCCGAGAAACTCGGTTTGACCGAGCTGTACTTCATGGGATATCGAGACTCGGGGATGGTGGGGACCGCCGACAACCAACATCCGGCTTCGCTGGCTCAGGCTGATCTGGAGAAAGTTACCGCCGAGATCGTCGAACACATCCGCAAGTTACGCCCGCAGGTGGTGGTGACCTTCGATCCGGAAGGCGGATATGGGCACCCCGACCACATCGCAATCCATCGCGCCACCGTTGAAGCATTTCACGCCGCCGGCGACCCACAGCGCTTTGCGGATCGCGGCCCGGCTTTTGCTCCGAAGAAGCTCTACTACAGCACATTTTCCAGACGCTATTTGAAGCTGTTGGTGGGCTTGGCTCGGCTGCTTGGGCGGGATCCAAAACGCTGGGGGCGCAATGAGGACATGGATTTGACAGAGCTGGCCGTGCAACGCTTTCCGATCACCGCCAAGATCAACGTTCGCAAGGTCGCCGACCGCAAACGTGGGGCCACTGCCTGCCATGCCAGCCAGCTCGACATGGGGGAGTCCTCGCGCGGGCTGTTCGGCCTGATCGCCGGCCTTTTCCGCAGCTCGACCTACGAGACCTTCATGCGCGCCCACCCAGAAGTCACCACCGGCAGCACTGAGCGCGATTTGTTTGCCGGACTGGCGTAAGCCAGACCGCTGGTCTCAGCTCGACCTTCCGGACAAACCCAACGTGCTCACCCAACTTCCGATCCCTGTAGCCTGGCTTCCGTTGGTGATTTTTACGATCCGGGTCACCGACATGTCGCTCGATACGCTGCGAGTGCTGTTTGTGGTTCGCGGGCGGCGCGCGCCTGCCTGGGTGGTCGGATTCCTTCAATCTGCACTGTGGGTGATCGCGGTTTCCAGCGTGCTGAGTCAGCTCGGCAATCCGCTGAACCTGCTGGGCTACGCCGGCGGATTCGCCACCGGCAGTGTGGTCGGACTGGCACTTGAGGAGCGGCTGGCAATCGGGCACAGCCACCTGCGAGTCATCAGCTCCCAACGCGGCAGCGCCATCGCCGAATCACTGCGCACCGCCGGCTTTGCGGTTACCGAGCTGGCCGGACGCGGCAAGGACGGCACGGTCTCGATCCTCACCACCAGCGTGAGAAGGCGAGATATCGAACGCGTGCGGCGGGAGGTCACCACTGCCGATCCAGAGGCATTCCTCACCCTGAGTGAGGTCAGGCCGCTGCATCGAGGCTTCTTCCGTGCCTGAGTCAGGCCGATGAACCTGGCGATCGACTGGGAAGCCTTATCCCCGGGGGCGATTCCGCTCATCCTCTTTGGCCTGCGCTCGCTCGACCTCACTCTGGCAACGGTGCGAATGCTGTCGCTGATCCGGGGCCGGGCCAAGCTGGCCTGGGTCCTGGGAGTGATCGAGTCCTGCCTGTTCGTCTTGGGAGCAGCGGGCCTGCTGTCCAACCTGAGCGACTTCCGCAACGTGTTGGCCTATGCCGCCGGCTTCGCTACCGGCATTGTGATCGGACTGACGCTGGAACAGGGGCTCATGCCGGGTCACAGCCTGTTGCGGATCTACAGTGCAGCCCGGGGTAGCGCCATCGTCGACGCCCTGCGGGGGGTCGGCCGTGGAGCCACCGAGGTGCCTTCACGCGGCCTAACCGGGATGGTGGATCTGATACTGTGCTACGTGCCGCGCAGGCAGTCGGGTAAAGTGCGGCGCCAGGTAATCGCGATCGACCCGGACGCGGTGATCACTGCCGAAAGCGTGCGAGCGCTGGTCGGGGGTTGGGGGACGTAAGAACATCGGGCCCAAACGCTTGCGCCTCACAGCAGGCCAGTCCGGACGACAGTTCAGGGATCCAGCTGTGCCGATCTAGGCAGCACGATTGGCCCGCAACCGCCGCAGCGGCAGGGTCCAGCCTCCTTCGCCACCAACCCGGATCTCACGCCGCTCGAAGCGCCACCAGGCGACGAGCGTGAAAACCAGCGCGATCCCCAATAATCCGAGTATCCACTCTGGCTTGAATTCGGTCATCGCCTTACCGCCCTGGTAGTAGGTGATCGGCGAGAAGTCCGCGATTGCCTTGACAGTCTCAGACAGCTCGGCCAGCCCGCTGATGAAGAAGCTGACCACCAGCACCACGCCGGCAACCATCCCGGCCATGCGGCGGGATGGCAGCAGCAGACTCAGCGCCAGGGTGAGGGTGCCGAGGAAGAGCACCAACGCCAGGACCGAGAGGAACGGTTTGGCCGCCACCCACAAGTCCAGCTCCATCGCGCTCCACAAGGTACCGAGCATGATGCCAATCAAGCCCACCAGGCAGATCAGGATGCTGGCGACCACGAATGCCAGCAGGCGTCCGAAGAACAGGGAACGGCGCTGGATCGGCTGGCCGAGGATCAAGTCCATTCGGCCGGCTTCCTCGTCTTCCACCAGCAGCCCGCCCCCGGCCAGGATGGCGAACACCCCCAGCACCAGCGGCATGAAGGAGAAGAACTCGACGGTTAGAAAACCCTCCGGGGTTGTGAAGTCCAAGGTCTGTCCCCCAAAAAACGCCATGAGCTGCTCCGGGTAGATCTCAAGCAACTGGCGCCACTGCTCCTGGTCCTTGGCGATGGTGTCGTAAAAGCTGACGATCATGACGCCCAACAGCATCAGGGTCAGGCCCCAGCCAATAATCTGGCCGCGCGATCGGCCAGCCGCAAAACGAAATACAGCGCTCATTGGTTATGCTCCTCTCGATCGCCCTCGTAGTAGGCCAGAAACAGCTCTTCCAGCGACGGGCGCTCGGTATCGATCTCGATCAACGGGGTGCCGGCCAGCGCATTGACCAGCGCGTTCATGCTGCCGGTGATCTGCAGCAGAATCTCTGCGTTTGAATCGGTGCTCAGCAGCTCCACCCCAGGTAGATTGCCAAAGCGCTGTGGGTCGACCTGTTCACTGAAACGCAGCCGGGCACGGCGCATCGACCGACTTACCAGATCCTTGGTG